>JANLTL010000315.1:0-10712 GCA_031362905.1 Burkholderiales bacterium
GGCGCGAAGGCTGGATGCAGGCAAAGTTTGTGCTCGTGCTGGTGCTGATCGCACATCATGTTTATCTCGGCAAACTGATGATCGACTTCAAGCATGACCGCAACCGCCACAGTGACAAGTTTTACCGCTGGTTGAACGAAATTCCTGCCGCGCCAGTGCTGTTTGGCGCGGTCATTCTGGTGGTACTGAAACCCTTTTGAAAGCGCACATCGTGGGCAAGACCATTGACTATTTCTTTTCCCCCAGTTCGCCGTGGAGCTACATGGGCCACGCGCGCTTTGCGGCTATCGCGCGCGCTGCTGATGCGCGGGTCAATTTGCGACCGGTCGATTACGGCAAGATTTTCCCGATTTCCGGCGGTCTGCCGGTGAAGGCGAGGCCACCGCAGCGGCAGGCCTACCGCATGATGGAGTTGAAACGCTGGAGCACGCATCTGGGCATGCCGCTCAATCTGGAGCCGGCATTTTTTCCGGTGGCGAGCAACGACGCCTGCAAAATCATCATTGCGGCCCAAACACAGGGTGACGATGCAGCAATGGCGCTCGCCGGCGCCGTCATGCGCGCCTGCTGGGCGGAGCAAAGGAATATTGCTGACGCCGCCGTGCTGGGCGCTTGCGCTGATGACGCCGGACTGCCCGGCACCGCTCTTTTGGCACAGATCAATGATGCTGCGATCACCCTTCGCTTCGAGGCGTACACCGAGGAAGCGATCACGCGCCAGGTATTCGGCGCGCCCACCTTTATCGTGGACGGCGAACTGTTCTGGGGCCAGGACCGGCTCGACTTTCTCGAACGTGCACTGCAACAATGACACGATCCGGCGCCGCACCTGCATCCGCCAGCGCTTCGGCACCGGCATCTGTGTCCGGTGACGCGGCAAACGATCGCACCGAGCAGTTTTTTGCACCCTGCCCGCGCGGCCTGGAACAGGTCTTTGCGGAAGAGTTGCGCGAACTGGGCATCGACGCGCCAGCGCCAGTGCCGGGTGGCGTGGCGTTCGCCGCACCACTCTCTGCGGTGTACCAGGTCAATCACTGGAGCCGCATCGCCAGCCGCGTACTGCTGCGCGTCGCCGACGGCAGTTACACCAATGAGGAGGACATCTACCAGCTTGCCCGCAGAGCGCAATGGGAAGACTGGTTCAAACCGGTGCAGACCTTGCGGGTTGACCTGGTGGCGACAAAAAGCCCGCTCACCAGCCTGAAGTTCACGACACTGAGAGTCAAAGACGCGATCTGTGACCGCCTGCGTGAACTCACTGGTATCCGCCCCAGCATCGACAAGCTGCTGCCCGATGTGCGCGTGCATGTGTATCTTGATGCCGAGCGGGTGATGCTGTATCTGGACACCTCGGGGGAAGCGCTTTTCAAGCGCGGCTACCGCAGTGAAAAAGTGGATGCGCCATTGCGCGAAAACCTCGCGGCCGGCATCTTGCGCCTCACCGGCTGGACGCCGGCACAACCGCTCTACGACCCAATGTGCGGCAGCGGCACATTTCTGATCGAGGCAGCGCGGATTGCGCTCGGCCTGCCGCCGGCGGTGAAGCGCCGCTACGGCTTCGAGCGTCTGAAATTCTTTGATGCCCGTGCCTGGGATGCCGTAAGAAGCGCTCCCATCAAGGCTCTCAACGGTTCACCACAGATTTTTGGCAGCGACTTGTCGCAGCAGTCTTTGCGCGCGGCGGTCAATCATTTCAACGCCGCCGGTGTCGGCAATGTGGTCAAAGCGCGCGCGGGCGACCTGCTCAAGCTCGGCGCACCGTGCGCGGCGCCCGGCGTGATGATTGCCAACCCACCCTATGGCGAGCGCATTGGCAACACGGACGAGCTGGACGCCTTTTATCCGGAGCTCGGCCACACCCTCAAGAAAACCTACCCGGGCTGGAACTGTTACTTCATCAGCGCCGACCGGCGGATGGAAAAATTGATTCGCCTCAAAGCGGGCAAACGCACACCGCTGATGAACGGCGATCTCGATTGCCGTCTCTATGAATTCAAAATGATTGCGGGGAGCAATCGCAACGGCGCAGCACCAACGAGGCCGGAACCTGAAAGCAACCAGGGCACGGGCTGACAATTCGGGAACGCGCTGACCATCCGGGCCCGTGCCAACGATTTTGCGCAACGACGTGGCAGCGGAAACACGCTGTCCGGCGAATGAGGCGGCACGCAGTGTCCGCCTGATTGAGACGATTTAGCGCGTCATCAATGACGCACTAAACGAGATTCAGCCCTTCAATACCTGAGCTCAAGTCCTTGCTCTTCGAGTCCTTGCTGTGCAGCTTGATCATCAGGCGCAGGTCGTTGACCGAATCGGCGTTACGCAGGCCGTCTTCGTAGGAGATGCGCCCATCTTCGTAGAGATCGAACAGGCATTGGTCGAAGGTCTGCATGCCCAGCTCGCGCGACTTCTTCATGATCTCCTTGATCTCATGCACGTCACCTTTGAAGATCAGATCGGAAATCAACGGTGAGTTGAGCATGATCTCCACTGCCGCTGCCCTGCCCTTGACGTCTTTCAAGGGGATCAGGCGCTGCGCCACCAAGGCACGCAGATTGAGCGACAGGTCCATCAGCAACTGCGCGCGTCGCTCTTCCGGAAAGAAATTGATGATTCGGTCGAGCGCCTGGTTGGCACTGTTGGCGTGCAGGGTGGCCATGGCCAAGTGGCCGGTTTCCGCGAAGGCGATCGCGTGTTCCATGGTTTCGCGCTCGCGAATCTCGCCGATCAAAATAACATCCGGCGCCTGGCGCAGCGTGTTCTTGAGGGCCGCTTCCCATGAATCGGTATCGACACCCACTTCACGATGGGTCACCACGCAATTCTTGTGCGGGTGCACGTATTCGACCGGGTCTTCGATCGTAATGATGTGACCGTAGGAATTTTCGTTGCGATATCCGATCATCGCCGCCAGCGTGGTCGATTTTCCCGAGCCAGTGCCGCCCACCATGATGACCAGGCCGCGCTTGGTCATCGCCACGTCCTTGAGCACCGACGGCACTTTGAGGTCTTCAAAGGTCGGAATCGCCGTCGTAATAACGCGGCAGACCAAGCCCATCGCGCCCTGCTGCACAAACGCGTTGACGCGAAAACGTCCAATGCCGGCCGGCGAGATCGCGAAGTTGCATTCCTTGGTCGCTTCGAACTCGGCCGACTGCTTGTCGTTCATGACGGCGCGGCACAGATCGGACGTATGCTGCGGCGTCAGCGCCTGATTCGACACTGGCGTCATTTTGCCGTCGATCTTGAACGCGGGCGGAAAACCCGACGTGATAAACAAGTCCGACCCCTTTTTGCTGAGCATCAATCTGAGCAGGTCGTACATGAATTTTGTTGCCTGGTCGCGTTCCATGATGTTCTTCCTCGTCGCCGTTGCGTCTCGTCTGCCCGAACTATCGGTTCAGATTCAAGCTGCGAAATTGTCTTTGTTGGCTGCCTTGGTACGCGCTTCGGCGGACGACACGATATTGCGCTTGACCAGATCCTGCAGATTCTGGTCCAGCGTCTGCATGCCAAACTGCTGACCGGTCTGGATCGACGAATACATCTGCGCGATCTTGTTCTCGCGGATCAGGTTGCGGATCGCCGGCGTGCCGATCATGATTTCGTGCGCGGCGACGCGACCCGCTCCATCCTTGGTCTTGAGCAGACTCTGCGAAATGATCGCGCGGATCGACTCCGACACCATCGAACGCACCATGTCTTTCTCGGCGGCCGGAAACACATCCACGATACGGTCAATCGTTTTCGCTGCTGACGACGTATGGAGGGTGCCGAACACCAAGTGGCCGGTCTCGGCCGCAGAAAGCGCGAGACGGATGGTTTCGAGGTCGCGCATTTCGCCAACCAGGATCACATCCGGGTCTTCACGCAGCGCCGAACGCAGAGCGTTGTTAAACGACAGCGTGTGGGGTCCGACCTCGCGCTGGTTGATCAGGCATTTTTTGGACTCATGCACGAACTCGATCGGGTCTTCCACCGTCAGGATGTGGCCATACTCGACTTCGTTTTTATGATTCACCATCGCCGCCAGCGTGGTCGATTTTCCCGAGCCGGTCGGCCCGGTCACCAGCACCACACCGCGCGGCTGGTCGGCCAGCTCCTCAAAAATCTTCGGGCATTTGAGCTCTTCGAGCGACAAAATTTTCGACGGAATGGTCCGCATTACCGCGCCTGCTCCGCGATTCTGCACAAAGGCATTGACGCGAAAGCGCGCCAGGTTGGGAATCGCGAACGAGAAGTCGCACTCGAGGTTTTCCTCGTAGTGCTTGCGCTGGCCGTCGTTCATGATGTCGTAGATCATGCCGTGGACTTCGGTGTGATCCATCGCCGGCAGGTTGATGCGGCGTACGTCGCCATGTACGCGAATCATCGGCGGCAGACCGGCGGACAGATGCAGGTCAGACGCTTTGTTCTTGACCACGAAGGCCAGGAGTTCTGAAATATCCATCGGCATTTATAATTCCCCTTCGCGCGTTTTTGCTCCGAAACTGCCGCAAGCGGGCATCATTTCAGCCCGTACCAGCCGCCCGCATCACCATCTGCAGCGGCCCCCTTGTGAACCGAAAGATTACCATGCCTAGGCCAGGCAGTCCCTCTGATGGCGTCACGGCAGGAATGGCAACCCCGGGGAGCGCAGGCCTCGTTGCGCGCCTCGACGCTGTTCGCCAGCGCATTCTGGCGGCCTGCGTGCGTGCCGGCCGCGACCCACAAGGTGTGCGCCTGGTGGCTGTCAGCAAAACTCTCCCCGCCGGTGCCGTGCGTCTGGCCGCCGCCGCCGGGCAGCAGGCGTTCGCCGAAAACTACGTGCAGGAAGCAGTAGAAAAAATTGCGATTCTGGCTGCACCCGTAACGGCCGGCGCGCAGTCCGCCATCACGCCCATCGAATGGCATTTCATCGGCCCCTTGCAAAGCAACAAGACGCGCCAGGTGGCCGAGCACTTCGACTGGGTGCATGCAGTGGATCGCCTGAAGATTGCGCAGCGCCTGTCCGAGCAGCGCCCGGCCCAACTGCCGGCACTCAACATCTGCCTTCAGGTCAATGTCAGCGGCGAGAGCAGCAAGAGTGGCGTCACGCCCGCCGATACGATTGCGCTGGCGCAGTCCATCGCAGCGCTGCCACGCCTCAGACTGCGCGGCCTGATGTCGATTCCCGAGCCGGTGACGGGAATGGACGCCCTGGAACTGGCGGCAGCACGCCTCTCGGCGCAGCGCGCGCCGCACCGCGCGCTGCATTTCCTGTTTGACCGGCTCAACGGCGCCGGCCTCGCGCTTGACACTTTGTCGATGGGCATGTCGGCCGATCTGGAAGCGGCGATCCTCGAAGGCTCGACCCTGGTGCGCATTGGCAGCGCCATTTTTGGTGAAAGAAACACCCCAACATGAAAATCGCATTTATTGGCGGCGGCAACATGGCCACCGCGCTCATTGGCGGCATGCTCAAGCAGGGTTTCGCCGCTGCTGACATCAGCGCGGTCGAACCGTTCGAGGCCGCCCGCGCCAAACTCACGACCCAATTCGGCATTGTCTGCGCAGCCGCTCCCAGTGCGGCTCTTGTCACAGCCGACGTGATCCTCATGGCGGTCAAGCCGCAAAACATGCGCGACGCCGCGGCCACCGTTGCCCCTTTTCTCACTACACAGCTCATCATCTCCATCGCTGCGGGCATGCGCATTGTCGATCTCGCGCGCTGGCTCGGCGGCACCAGTGGTGTTTCGCCCATGCCGTACGCATCAATCGTCCGCTGCATGCCCAACACCCCGGCGCTAATCGGCATGGGCATCACCGGCCTCTATGCCGCACCTGCCGTCGACGCTGCACAGCGCGCCAGCACTGAGCGCATACTGCGCGCGGTGGGTGACGTGGTGTGGGTGGATAGTGAAGCGCTGATTGATCCCGTCACTGCCGTCTCCGGCAGCGGCCCGGCCTACGTCTTCTATTTTCTCGAGTCCATGGCCGAAGCGGGCGTCCACCTCGGGCTTGCTCCAGACGATGCCAAGCGCCTCGCGCTCGCCACCTTCAGTGGCGCCGCACAATTGGCCGCCCAATCACCCGATGATTTCGCCACCCTGCGCGCCAAGGTCACCTCCAAGGGCGGCACCACCGAGGCGGCGCTCAGGGTGATGATGGAGCGGCAAGTGAAGGCGGCCATTGGCAGTGCGATGGTGGCAGCGAGCGCGCGTGGCACCGAGCTTGGCGAGATGCTGGGGCGCGATTAGGCAAGCCCGCAAACTGCAAAGAATGGCTCTGGGAGAAGTTCACAGGCGTGGATCGATACCGCCTGCCAACCACCAGCAGCGCCACCGCCCACGCCGTCAAAGCCGTCAACGCCGATGACACCCGGCACGCCGAAGTACCAACCCGGCCACGCCTTCAGGCGAAATCCATAGTCGAGCAAGATGCCGGCGAACACCGCCGCACCCAGCCAATTGTTGTGGTTGAAGGCCGCAAAGCAGCCTTCGCGCGACCGCGTGCGGATCAACGTGTAGTGATACACGGCCATGCCGATGGCCACCGCCAACCCGGCGAAATACCACGGCCCGGCCTGCCTATCGATACCGAGCGCGGCGAGGATGAAGAAGAAGAACAGGTAGCTCAGCATGGTGAACGACACGTCGTACCGGCCAAACGTAATCGCTGAAGTACGAATGCCGATGCGGATGTCGTCATCGCGATCCACCATCGCGTATTCGGTGTCGTAGGCGATGGCCCAAAACACATTGGCCAGCAGCATCCACCACGCCTCGGCTGGCACGCGACCCTGCACTGCCGCATACGCCATCGGAATGCCGAAGCCGAACGCGATGCCCAGATAGGCCTGCGGCACTGCAAAAAAACGCTTGGTATACGGATAGCTCACCGCGAGAAACAGCGCCACCACCGCGAGCGCCCACACCAGTTTGTTCAGAGGGATGATCAACACAAAGGCGCACAGCGCCAGCACTGCCGCCAGCACCCAGGCTTCCATGGCGCTCACCCGGCCCGAGGTAATCGGCCGCTCTGCCGTACGCTTGACATGTTTGTCGAACTCGCGGTCGGCATAGTCATTGACCACGCACCCGGCCGAGCGCATCAGCAAGGTGCCAACACAAAAAGTCAAGACCAGGGACCACACCACCAAACCGCCAGCGGCAAACCACAGCGCCCACAACGTCGGCCACAGCAGCAGCAGCGTGCCGATGGGCTTGTGCAGGCGCATCAGCTTTTCGTACAACCTAATGCGCTCGATGAGGGTGGCCAGGGTCATGGAAAATGATTAAAGCAAATCCGCTGTCCAGTCGGCCCCGCACGCAGCCCTGCGGCCGATTCGGCATGATGAGCGGCAATCCGCGTGGACAGTATCCGGGCACGCGCGTGATTTTCTGCACGCGCTGGCGGTACACCAGCTTCTGCCATCGGAAATCATGTCAGCAAATAGTTTTCGCGACTGCCTAGCCAGCGCGCCAGATGCGCGGCTACCAACGTGTCGTTGGCGTCAAGCATCTGCGCCGCCACGTCGTGCGCCTGCTCAATCAATTCCACATCGGACTCAAGATCAGCAAAGCGCAGCAGAGGCGTGCCACTTTGCAAGGTGCCGAGAAATTCTCCGGGGCCGCGCAAGCGCAGGTCTTCGCGGGCGATCAGGAAACCGTCGGTGGTTTCAAACATCACCTTGAGGCGCGCGCGCGCGTTCTCCGAGAGCGGCGTCTGGTAGAGCAGGATGCACGCACTTTCAGCTGCGCCGCGCCCGACGCGGCCACGCAGTTGATGCAGTTGCGAAAGGCCAAAGCGCTCGGCGTGTTCGATCACCATCAATGACGCGTTGGACACGTCGACGCCGACCTCGATCACCGTGGTGGCGACCAGCACATTGGTTGCACCGCTGACGAAGCGTGCCATCGCATTGGTCTTGTCGGCACTCTTCAGGCGCCCGTGTACGAGACCAACTTCCAGATCGGGCAACAGCGCCGCGAGGCGCTCGTGGGTCTCCACCGCCGTCTTCAACTGCAGGGTCTCGGACTCTTCGATCAGCGGGCACACCCAGTACACCTGCCGCCCGGCCGCGCAGGCATCGCGAATGCGCTCGACCACTTCAGCACGACGCGACTCCGCCGCGAGTTTGGTCAGCACCGGCGTGCGCCCCGGCGGCAATTCATCACTCACCGAGACATCGAGATCAGCGTAGAAGGTCATCGCCAGCGTGCGTGGGATCGGCGTCGCACTCATCATCAGCTGGTGCGGAATCAGTCTTGTATGGTCTCCCTTCTGCGACAGGGCCAGACGCTGGCCGACGCCGAACCGATGCTGTTCGTCGACGATGGCAAGCCCCAGTTTGTCAAAGCGCACTGCATCCTGAAACAGTGCATGGGTGCCGATCGCAAGTTGCGCCTCGCCGCTTGCGATCAGCGCCGCTGCCGCTTCCTTATCGCGTTTTTTCAAACTGCCCGATAGCCAGACCATGCGCACGCCAAGAGGCGTCAGCCATCCGGACAATTTGCGAAAGTGCTGCTCGGCCAGAATTTCGGTGGGGGCCATGAAGGCTGCCTGATAGCCGCAGTCGATCGCGCGGCAAGCGGCAAGCGCGGCGACGATGGTCTTGCCGCTACCAACATCGCCCTGCAGCAGGCGGCGCATCGGGTGTGGTGCTGCGAGATCGCGTTCAACCTCGCCCAGCGTACGCCGTTGGGCGGTGGTAAGCGCAAACGGCAGTATCGCCAACAGGCGCTCCTGGAGCGGATCTACGGACATCACCTGTTCTGGATTGGCTCCTGGAGCGGCTCTGGTGTCAACTGCCGTTTCCGGTAGGGGCCGCCGCACCAGTACCGGCGCATTCTCCAGACGGCGCGCGCGATAGGCGCTTTGCAGTGACAACTGCTGGGCCAGCAACTCGTCAAACTTCATGCGCTGCCAGGCCGGATGGGTCTGGCGATCCAGCGTTGCGGCGCCCGCTCCCGGCGCCGGGAAATGCAGCGCGTCGACGGCGTCGGCAATCGGCATGAGCTCGAGTCGGGCAGAGGCTTCGGCTGGCGCCGTGTCTACCAGTTGGCCCTCGGTCTTCGCGCTGTTGATCGCGTTCACGATCACCTTGCGCAACGGCCCTTGTCCGAGACCCGCTGTCGTGGGATAGACCGGCGTGAGCGCCTGTGGCAAGGCCGTGCCTTCTTCAACTTCGCGATAACGCGGATGAATCATCTCGGCGCCAAAAAATCCGGTGCGCGGTTCGCCGCAGATGCGAAAGCGCTTGCCCACGGTCATCTGACGCACCAGGCTGCCGTAAAAATTGAGAAAACGCAGCACCAGCGTGCCGCTCGCGTCGTTCACACGCACGATCAGGGTGCGACGCGGACGGTACTGGATGTTGGCTTCGGCGACGATGCCTTCAACCTGGGCAAACACGCCGTCAACCAACTCGCCGTTCGGCGTGATGCGCGTCTCGTCCTCGTAACGCAGGGGCAAATGCAGGACCAGATCAAACCGGCTTTTGAGGCCGAGGCGCGCAAGCTTGGCAGCAAGTCCTCCGGCGCCCGCAGATTTGGCCGGCTTGCGCGCGGACTTCGCGACAGGTTTGGAGCGCTTGGCAGTCAAGCGCGCATCAATCAAGAACCAAAATCGCATCCACCTCAACGAGTGCGCCGCGCGGCAAGCTGGCTACGCCAATCGTCACGCGCGCCGGATAGGGCTGCGGACAATGGGCGGCCATCGCGTCGTTCACTTTGGCAAAGTGCGCAAGGTCGGTGAGATAAATCGTCAGGCGCACCGCCTGCGCGAGCGAACCACCGGCCGCAGCCGCCACCGCCTTGAGGTTGTCGAACACACGTGCCACTTGTGCGTCAATGCCGTCGACCAGTTGCCCGCTGGCCGGGTCGAGGCCGATTTGGCCGGACAAATAGACGGTGTGACCGGCCTTGATCGCCTGCGAATAGGGGCCGATGGCAGCCGGCGCGCCGCTGGTGGAAACAACCGATTTTGTCATGGTGAAGGGCCCGGAATCAGAAGAAGTCGCCAGTGTAACGACTGCGCCAAACCAATTGTGAATTTTTGATGCGTCGCAACACAGGCCAATGAAAAGGAGTAGAGTTGCCGCCCATTCCGTTCCGGATCATCCAGGATCAAGCGGTGCCACCCAAAAATTCTGCACGAATGGCAAGGGCCAAACAGCAATGACGTCATTCGATCAACTGCGGCAGTTCGTCATCGGCAAGCCGCTTGATCCGCTCAACGCCAACACGCGCCACGGCACCGCCCTGATCGCCTTTCTCGCGTGGGTGGGGCTCGGCGCCGACGGCTTGTCGTCCGCAAGCTACGGCCCCGAGGAAACCTTCCTCGCGCTCGGCGCCAACACCGGCCTCGGCCTCTATCTGGTGGTGGCGACCGTCGTCACCGTGTTCATCATTGCGCTCGCCTACAACCAGGTGATCGAGCTGTTCCCCACCGGCGGCGGCGGCTACCGGGTAGCAACGCAACTGATCGGCCCTTACCCCGGCCTGGTGTCCGGTGCCGCGCTGATTCTCGACTATGTGCTGACCATCGCGATTTCGGTAGCGGCCGGTGTGGACGCCATGTTCAGCCTGTTCCCCGCCGGCTTTCAGCACTACAAACTCATCACCGAAGCGGTGTTCGTGGTGCTGCTGTTGATGCTCAATCTGCGCGGCATGAAAGAGGCGATCCAGATTTTGCTGCCGATCTTCATGGGATTCATCATCACCCATGTGATCCTCTTGCTCTACGGTGTG
>JANLTL010000124.1:0-7443 GCA_031362905.1 Burkholderiales bacterium
GTGCGGTTGGTAAACACCTGGTGATCGTGGCTGATGTGCACCAGGGAGCGGTCAAACAAATTGGGTGCAACAAAGGTGTAGACCTCGGCGTTGCGCCAGAGACGGTCTGCCGTGTAGTACGCGGTTTCATTGCGCAAGGTCCACTGCGGAGTGATGCTCCAGGAGAGCTTGGCGCGCCCCCAATAACTCTCGTTGCTCATGCGCCCGTCTGCCACGTTGAAGTTGGTACGCGCCAGGCGGCGGTCGATCACACGGCCGGTGGCGGTATCGGTGACCACGCCCGTGGCATTTTGTGCATTGGCCGCAGCGATCAGCGGTGTACCCCAATACGACAGGGCGCTGTCGCGCAGGATGTCGAGCGACACGTCCAGTTTGACGCTACTCGACAGGTTGAAGGCGCCGCCCATGGTGACATTCCAGAGCTCCTGCTTGTTGCGGTCGATGTAGCCGTCGGTCGCATAGCGGCTGATGTCCATTCTGACTTCGGCACCGGCCAGATCGCCACCCACCCCCAAACCCAAACGCATGGTGTTGTGGCTGCCATAAGAGACCAGGCCATCGACGCCGGATCCGGCGCCGGGGCGCTTGGTGACGAAATTGATCGAGCTGCCCAAGGCTCCCTCGCCGTACAGCACCGAGGCAGGGCCCTTGAGGATGTCGATGGACTGGTAATTGAAGGTGTCTTGCGGCCGCGAAGACATCGATGCCTGCGTGATGCGCGAGCCGTCGAACAGATAGGTATTGGCGTTGCCGGTAAAGCCGCGCGTCGACACCACCGACGGGCTGCCGGGGTCCCCGCCGGCGGTCACCCCGGTGGCGCCGCGCAAGGCTTCCTCGAAGGTACGCGCGCCGCGCCGCTCCATCATGTCGCTGGTGATGCTTTCGACTGAAGCCGGCGTTTCGCGTACGGTGAGCCCGAGGCGCGAGCCAGCGTTGTTGAGTTCGTCGAGTTGGGGGGCGGACGGATTGACGCGGCCCTGAACGGTGATGGTTGGCAGCTTGGCTTCGGGCGCGCTTTGCGCATGGGCCAGATTGGCCAGCAGGGGTGTGGCCGCCAGCAGCATGCTGGCGGGAAACCTTGCAAAGAGGCAGTGGACGGAACCAGGAAGGCTGATGGTTCGCATCACACTCACGGGCGCCTGGGTCTGCGACCTTGCCCGCCACGATGAAGCTGACGACGCACGAGCGTGCGATCGATTGATAGCTGGCTGAAACATGTCAAACCCCTCGTCAAACCCGCATCCCCGCGGGTCGTGATTGGAAACGCAAGTACCAATCGGGGAGTGATCACAAAAGGCCGGATAACTTGGTCAGGCCTGTTCGCGATCCGTTGCCTCCCGCAACTGGCGTCGAATGACCTGGCCGGTATCCGGGCTGGCGCTTGATGTATGGAGCCTTCCCATCGAACCGTCCCGGATCAATCCGGGGGGCAGCGACAGTGGCACATTTCCATGCTTGACCGATCAGACTCTGATCAGCGGCGCTTGACCGTTGCGGGGGCAGCTCAGGTTGCCGCTGGAAAAAACTCCTGCGATTCCTGATTCCCGTTTAACGCTCGTGTCGTCGCGACACAAGCGCACCAAATCATGGTCAGTATACCAAGCGCTCCCTTGCTTCAATCTGCTCCAGATTGACTTCAGTACCCGGCAAGGCCAGGGAATTCTGCTAACTTCAGCGGTCATCCCTGCACACGTTCCCCATGCTTCTCACCAACCTCCTCGCACAGCTCGCCTTCGGCCTGATCGCCATGACGATTTGCCTGCCTTCGATGCAGGAGTGGGGCGCCCTGTTTGGCGCCAGTCAGGCACAGGTGCAGCTGACCTTCAGCGGGTTCGTGGTGGCCTATGGCGTGTGCCAATTGGTCTATGGCCCGCTCTCCGACCGCTATGGCCGCAAAGGTGTGCTGCTGACCGGCCTTGTCCTGCTCGCTTTGGGCTCGCTGGTCGCCGCGATGGCAGCCAGCCTCGATGTGCTGATTGCCGGGCGCGTGCTGCAGGGCGTGGGCAGTGCTGCCGGCGCGGTGGTGGGTCGCGCCATGGTCCAGGACCTGTTTGCCGGGTCCGAACGCACCAAGGTGATGGCCTACGTCGGCATGGTAATGGGCCTGTCGCCGCCGTTTGCGGCCGTGGTCGGCGGCCAACTGCATGTGCGGTTCGGCTGGCAGAGCAACTTCGTACTCATCACGGTGGTGGCCGTGCTCCTGTTGATTGCGGCGTGGCGGAGCCTGCCGAGCCGCAGTCCATCAAATCCCGCGAGCACATCGAGTACATCAAGCGAAAGCTGGCTCGCCGGCATGCTTTCAGCCTACGCGACCTTGCTGCGACAAAGAACCCTGGTGCTTTACGTGCTGATGCTGTGCACGAGCACCGCAGCGTTTTACGTCTTCCTCTCCGGCGCCCCCATTGTGTTGCGCAGCTACGGCGTAGGGCCGGACGGCATTGGCTGGTACATCATGCTCGTGCCGCTGTCTTACATGGCGGGCAATTTTCTGACCAGCCGCCTGATCCATGGCAAGGGCGAGCGCTGGGTGATGGCCCTGGGCCAGGCGGCCACAGTCGCCGGCGTGCTGCTCATGCTCGGTCTCGCATTGCTGGGCCTGGACTCGCCATTGGCGTTTACCCTGCCCCTGATGGTGCTGGGTCTTGGCCATGGCTTCCTTGTGCCGCCCACGCTGACCGGTACGGTGGGCGTGGTGCCCGCGCTGGCCGGTTCTGCTGCTGCGCTGGCGGGCGTCATGCAGCAATTGATGGGCGCGCTGGGCGGATACAGCGTCGGGCTGGTTTCGCATCAGGGTTCACGCAACCTTGGCTTGCTGATGCTGGGATTCACCTTGTGTGGATTGGCTGCTCACATGGCCCTGCGGCGGCCGAGGCAGGGCAACTGAGACGTCCCCGCACTTCCGGCACAAAGATTGGCAGGTCTGCCGCAGTGGTCGATTGGTGCAGCGTGCCCGGCATTCAGGCCCGCAGATCAATCATCAACTCGTCAATGATGCGGAAGCGCCAACGTGGCGGGCGCACCGTCGGCCCGGCACGCTCGAAGTGTGGGAAGCGCGCCAGCAGCTTGCCGAAGGCCAGCGAAGCTTCCATGCGCGCCACCGCGTTGCCGGCACAAAAGTGGATGCCATGTCCGAACGCGATATGCCGGTTCGGGTTGCGCCCGATATCAAAGGTTTCCGGGTCGGGAAACTGGCGCTCGTCGTGGTCGGCCGCGCCGATGCCCAAGTGGAAAAAAGTGCCGGCGGCGAAGCGCTCGCCGCCGATTTCGCAATCGACCTTGGCCTTGCGATTGCCGATCTGCAACGGGCTTTCATACCGCAGCATTTCCTCCACTGCGCTGCGCAACAGCGAGGGGTCAGCCGCGAGGCGCGCCCGCTGGTCCGGAAAGCGCAGCAACAAATCAATGCCGTTGGTGATGAAACTGGTGGTGGTGTCGTGGCCGGCGTTGAGCATGAAGATGGAGCTGTGCAGGATTTCATCTTCGGTCAGGCCGGTGCCGCTGTCGTGCTCGCGGATCAGCATGTCGAGCACGTCGGGCTGGTCATCGGGGATGCCGCGCCGGCGTTTGGCAGCGATGAGGTCGCGCAAATAGGCCTTGAAATCGAGCACCGCCTGGTTGCCGGCTGCGAGCTGCTCGGCAGTGCGCACCGGCTCGAGGCCACCGAGGATCATCGAGGCCCAGTGGCGCAGCGGCTCGCGCTCCGGTGGCGGCACGCCGAGAAGATCACACACCAGATTGAGCGGGATGATTTGCGCGAATTCGGACATCACGTCGATCACGCCGCGCGCGGCGGCGCGGTCGAGCAGCTCATCGACATTGGCCGCTACGCCGGCCTCCATGCGGCGCATCGCCTGGGCGGAAAAGAACGGCTGGAGCAAGCGCCGCACCCGCGTATGCGCCGGTGGATCGTTGAACACCAGTGAGTTGGTGTGATGCTCGTACAGCGGCGATTGGCCAAACTTGGGCAGAAAATCGACCCGCTTGTCGGAGCTGAAGCGCTCGGCATCGGTGATGACGGCGCGGACATCGTCGTAGCGCGACAAAAACACCGAACCATCAGGCTGGCGGCACAGCGGCGCGCTGTCGCGCAACTGCCGATAGGTGGGGTAGGGGTCGTTGGCGAAGGCCGCGTTGGCCTGGGCGAGTACAAAAGGGGTTGCTATTGCTCCCTGGGGCGCCATGCTTGTCTCCATGTTCTCATCCGGCGAATGGCTTCCTGGTGGCTGAGTCCGCGCGCCTGGTCGGGCGTGGCCCGGCCGGCGCGGTCACGCGCATGTCGAGCCGTGTCCAGTTCTCAACGATTGCCGATAACTGCGTCAAGCCACGCTCAATTGCTGCGCCGCTGGGCATCAAGTCCAATCCACAACGCGCAAACCCTTCACCCGCACAAACTCGCGCGTATTGTTCGTCACCACAGTCGCGCTGAGCGACAGTGCATGACCAGCGATCAAGGTGTCGAGTGGGCCGATCGGCCGCCCGGTCTTCTCCAGAGCCGCGCGCAGATCGCCGTAGCTTTCGGCGGCGTCCTCGTCAAACGGCATCACCTCCAGCGGCGCAAGAAATTCGGCGAGAAGCTGCTGGTTCTTTTTCTGCGCAGTTGACTTGGCGGCCCCAAAGCGCAGCTCCGCGGCGGCAATGGTGGAAATGCACATCTGTCCCTCATGTTCGAGCAGCTTGGCCAGCATCTTGTCGCTGGCGTGGTTCATGATCTGGATGCAAATGTTGGTATCAAGCATGTAGCGCATGATCAGAAACTGCCGCGCTTGTCAGGCACCGGAGGCTGCTCCCGTGCCGGAAAGTCCTCGAACTTGCCGATGACGTTGAGCATGCGCTCAATTGGCGCAAGCTTGCGTGGCGTGATGATGACGCGCTCGCCGTCTCTCTGAAGCAGCACTTCGGACGCGCCCTCGAAGCGGAAGGCCTTGGGCAGGCGCACCGCCTGGCTGCCGCCGTTGATGAACAGTTTTGCCACTGTGTCGGTCATTTGATTATCTCAAAAGTATTACAAAAGTATATACTAAATATCTTGGGAACGGGATGCTGCCATGCAAGGCCGAAATGACGTGGCCCACTTTTTGGTAGATCCCTTGACCTCCAGGATTTTCGAGCAGCGAAGAAGTCACACCAAGCCATTGGCCTGATAGCCTTGGTGGGAGCGGGTCTCCCGTACACTGCCTCGGAAGCCTTGTCTATCAAGGCTCCCGGCCTGGTGATCATGCGGAAAATGCCAGCCACGTCGCGGTGGTTGAAGACGTGCACTTCAACTCCTGCCTTGATCAGCTCGCGCGCGCACCTCTTGTTTCAATGGACAGGCCATGCATATTGCCGCTTGCGCTGCCATTGTTACCGCCAGCCGACAATTGACCAAAAAACCCGCGTAGTTCCCGCCTTATATTGACCAGGGTGTTTAACCCGACAAGCCCAATCGTTTACCTGCAGACGGGCGTTCAATGAATAGCTTTCCGCCTCTGGTCAAAATTGAACCGGAACAGGTGGTCAATATTCAACCGGCGCCAACAAACCATTGCATATCGGCATAAACACGATCGCAGCCTTACCCGCGCCGCGCCCAATCCCCAACAATCCGCGACAGTTGCACCAACCCGCGCTCAATCGCCGCAGCGCCGGGTGCCAGGATGTCTGCCGATTTGATCTCGAACAGTTGATCGTCCCGCAACGCAGGTATCGCTTCCCATCCAGGCCGCGCGCGCACATGATCGGGCTGGAACTTGCGGCCGCACCAGGAGCCGATGATGATGTCGGGCGCGCGCGCGATCACTTCATTGCCGTCGGCGATGATGCGTTGCTTGGCGCCTTGTTTGGCGGCGAGTTCGGCGAAGACGTCGTCGCCGCCGGCGATGGTGATCAACTCGGACGCCCAGCCGATACCCGAGATCATCGGGTCGTGCCACTCTTCGAAGTAGACGCGCGGTCGGCGCGGCAAGGCGTTTGCCACTGCTCGTGCCTTGGAGATGCGCTCCTGGAGCGCCTCACAGAGTTTTGTGGCCTCGGAAGCCTTGTCTACCAAGGCTCCCAGCGTGGTGATCATGCGGAAAATGCCGGCCACGTCGCGGTGATTGAAGACGTGTACCTCAATCCCGGCCTTGATCAGGTCGCGCGCCAGGTCGGCCTGCAGATCGGAGAAGGCGATCACCAGGTCGGGCCGTACGGCAAGGATGCGTTCGATCTTGCCGCTGGTAAAGCCGCTGACTTTGGGTTTTTCCTTGCGCGCCCGTGCCGGGTAGACGGTGAAACCGGAGATGCCGGCCACTTGCGCCTCGGCCCCGAGCAGGTAGAGCGTTTCCACCGCTTCGGTGGAGAGGCAGGCGATGCGCTGGTAAGTTTTGCGGTACGTCATTTCTTCGCCTCGGTGCCGCTGCGGTGTTGTCGCACCGATTCCAGGATCTCGCACAGTTTTTCGGCACCGTCAGTGATACGCGGCCCGTGGCGGTTGATGATGTTGCCGTCCATCGCAAACAGGTGGCCGTTCTTCACGGCGCGCATGCGCGGCCATTTGGCCCAGAGTTCCAGCCCGTCCTTGAGAAAGCTGGTTGAGACAATCGCCTCAGGGTCGGCTTCAATCACGGCTTCCATGGCGACCGCCGGCGCTTTGGGTTTGAGGTCAGCGAACAGCGACTTGCCACCACACAAGCCGATGACATCGGCCACCAGATGCTGGCCGTTGAGGGTGGTGAGCGGTTTACTCCAGACCTGGTAGAACAATGACACCGGCGCGCGGTTGGCGTAACGGGTGCGCAGGGCTTCCATCTTGGTGCGAAACGCGGCTGCTGCAGCGCGTGCCTGGGTACTCGTGCCGGTGAGCGTGCCCAGGGTTTCGATGGAGCGCGGGATGTGGTCGAGCCTGGTGGGTTCGTTGTAGAACGCCGGGATGCCCAGCTCGAGCAGACGATCGAGCTGCTTTTGCGCATTGCCGTGCAGCCAGATCACGATCAGGTCGGGCTTGAGGGCGACGATGCGTTCGAGGTCGAGCGAGGTGTGGCTGCCGACGCGGGGAATCTTCTTGGCGGCCTCGGGAAAGTCGCTGTACTCCACTGTGCCGACAATCAGGTCGCCGGCGCCGGCGGCGTAGAGTAGCTCGGTGACATGCGGCGCCAGACTCAAGATGCGCTTGGCGGGGGTTTTGAGGGTGAGGGTTTTGCCGGCATCGTCGGTCACCGTGATGTTGGCCCAAGCGGCGCCGCAAAGCAGCGTCAGGGCAAGCGTGGTGAAGAGGCGAATCACTTGAAGGTCTCCAGGGCGGCATCGAGCCGCGCGAGTTGTTGGTTATCGGCCGGGATGCCGAAGCGTAGGCTCGGCAGGCCGCTGGGGCTGGGCGCCGCGAACTGGCGCACTAGGATCGCTGCGCCGGCCAGATGGCTGTACAGGGCAGCGCTGCTTGGATGTTCGAACCAGCGGAACAGGGCGGTGCCCGTGGGCGTGACG
>JANLTL010000339.1:0-2226 GCA_031362905.1 Burkholderiales bacterium
TGGCGCAGCGCTATCCGCGCGCGCAGATCACGGTGCCACCCTTCTTTCGCATCGCCACCTGGATTGGCGGTGACCGTGACGGCAATCCGAATGTACATGCAGCCACCCTGCGGCGCGCGCTGCAGCGCCAGTCGGGTCTGGTGTTTTCCCACTACCTTGCCGAAGTGCATGCCTTGGGTGCCGAACTGTCGCTCGCAAGCTTGCTGGTCAAGACCACCCCGGCACTGGCATTGTTGGCCAATACCTCACCCGATGCATCCGCGCACCGGCAGGATGAACCCTATCGGCGCGCCCTGTCCGGTATCTATGCGCGCCTCGCGGCGACGGCCCGCGCGCTGTGCGGCTTTGAAGTCGCGCGCCATGAAATTGCCGAAGCGCCACCCTATGCGAATGCCGATGCGTTCGCTGCCGATCTCGTCATCATCATCAACTCACTGGTGACGCATGGCTCGCTGGCCCTCACGCGTGCGCGCCTCGCGCCGCTGCTGCGCGCCGCCCAGGTATTCCGCTTTCATCTCGCGCCGGTCGATTTGCGCCAAAGCTCGGACGTGATGGAGCGCGTGGTGGCAGAGTTGCTGGCGACAGCGGGGGTCGAACCAGGCTATGCGGCGCTGGATGAAAGTGGCAAACGCAAGTTGCTCGCGATTGAACTGACCCAGCCGCGCCTGCTGCGCTCACCGTATGCCCGCTATTCAGAGGAAACGATCAAGGAATTGGGCGTGTTCACCGAGGCCGCAGCTGCCCACGCGCGCTTCGGCGCCGCCGCCGTACCCAACCACATCATCTCGCATGGTGAGTCGGTCTCGGACATGCTCGAAGTGCTGGTGCTGGCCAAAGAAGCGGGTCTCTACGATCCGGTCGCGCGCCGCTCCGCCCTCAATGTGGTTCCGCTGTTTGAATCGATTGCCGACCTCGAAGCTGCGCCACATATCATGCGCGACTGGTTTGCCAGCGGCATCGGCCGTGCGGTGACCCGCCACCTGGGCAATACGCAGGAGGTCATGCTCGGCTACTCCGACAGCAACAAGGACGGCGGCTTTTTCACTTCAATTTGGTCGCTGTATCAGGCCGAAATTGCGCTGGTGGACACTTTCCACGACGCCGGTGTGACGATGCGCCTGTTTCACGGCCGCGGCGGTAGCGTCGGACGCGGCGGCGGGCCCAGCTACGACGCGATTCTCGCGCAACCGGCCGGCAGCGTGAATGGCCAGATCCGCATGACCGAGCAGGGCGAGATCATCGCCAGCAAATACGCCAATCCGGAAACCGGACGGCGCAATCTGGAGACCCTGCTTGCGGCCACGCTCGAAGCATCGCTGTTGCAGGGCGCGCGCGGCCCGGCGCACACCGGCCAGCGTGGCCATGCGACCGATTCGCCCGCCTTTCTCACCGCCATGCACGAGCTATCAGGCGAGGCCTGCCGCTGCTACCGTGCGTTGGTGTACGAGACGCCGGGATTTGCCGAGTATTTTTTTCAGGCAACGCCAATTTCGGAAATTGCCGAACTCAACATCGGCAGCCGCCCCGCGTCGCGCAAGGCGGGCCAGCGTATCGAAGACCTTCGTGCCATCCCTTGGGTATTTTCGTGGGCGCAGTGCCGCGTCATGCTGCCCGGCTGGTACGGCTTTGGATCGGCGGTCGCGCTCTACCGGTCACGACATGGCGCCACGGGCATGACACGGCTCAAACAGTTTTATCAGGCCTCGCCTTTTTTGCAAACAGCGCTGGCCAATATGGACATGGTGCTGGCCAAGTCTGATCTATCGGTTGCAGCACGCTACGCCGAATTGGTCAGCGACAGAAAATTGGCTGCCACAATCTTCGAGCGCATCCGCACCGAGTGGGAGCGCACCCGCGATGCCCTGTTTGCCATTTCCGGGCAGCGTGCATTCCTGGCCGGCAACCCGCTGCTGGCACGTTCGATTCGCAACCGTTTTGCCTACCTCGACCCGCTCAATCACTTGCAGGTCGAGTTGATTCGCCGTCATCGCTCCGGTATCACTGACGAGCGCATCAAGCGCGGCATTCATCTTTCGATCAACGGCGTGGCGGCTGGCCTGCGCAACAGCGGCTAGCGCGCGCCGCACCAGCCCCCGTTTTCTTCCCTCTTTCCCACCATTGTTCAGGACTCATCATGCTCAAAGACAAAACCGCCCTCGTCACCGGCTCCACGTCCGGCATCGGCCTCGGCATCGCGAGCGCGCTTGCGGCGCAAGGCGCCAACAT
>JANLTL010000373.1:0-7256 GCA_031362905.1 Burkholderiales bacterium
GACACCGGCCTGGACGCATCGAGCCGCGCATGCGAAAACGACGGCCCAAACCCTACCCTTGGCTCAAGATGCCAAGAGCCAAGGCGCGACGGCTCATTGAACTTTACGGTCATCAATAATGGCTAAAGTAAGTGCCATTCCTCCTAAGCGTATTGCCTGGCAATTTTTCAGCGGACTCCAGCAAGCTTACCCGAAACAATATCCCAAGGCATCATTTGCCATGGCATTTTAAGTTGTAGAGGCGGCACGCCGCGCCTGTCAGTGGTGCGCGAGTAGCGCTCTGGCCAGGGGCGCCGTGAGGGTGCGTGCCCGCGTGAGTGCCGCCTGGCCGACCAACTGCCCGAGGCGCAAGCCTTCGTCATCGTCCGAGCGGAAATGAATCTCGCCATACAGCCTTGACACCGCCGCAGCTGCGGCGGCGCTGCGGTAGTGCGCCGCGTTGGCCCGAAACAGCGCCGACAACGCCGTGGTCGCCGCGCCTGAAACGGTGGCGTGGCCGGAGACGTAGGAAGGAAACGGCGGCGTCACCAGGTAGGGCAAAAAATCCGCATCGCGCTGCTTGCGGATCGCCGTCACCGGGCGCTCGGTCCACCATTTGAATTTGACCTTCCAGCAGGCCACAAAGGCGTCGTGCATCGCGGTGGCAACCAGGCTCAGGCATGCCGTCTGCTGCCGCAGCGTGAGCGCGCCAAACGCCGCATCGCCCAGCAGGTGCTCGACCCACACGCCGGCCGGCGTCAGGGTGCCGAGATCGAGATTCCAGTCATCGGCGAGTTTTTTTTGCGCAGCGGTGAGGGCGCGCTGCACCGCCAGCACCTCGCCGGTTTCGGCAGCGTAGCGCGGCGCATCCTGCGTGGCCGGCGCGGGGACGCTGTCCGCAATCGAAGCGTCCGCCAGCCACACCGCCCAGCGCTCCGCTGCCGGCTCGACCGGGCGCGAGTTCCACAGCGGCGGCGTGGTGTTCCATGCAGCGAGTGACCGTTACGAAAACGAATTCAATTGGGATTTTGCGGCAGGCCGATGCGGACGGCGTAGTGATCCGAACGGAATCAAACGGGCCAGGATCGAGTTGATTTTCTTGATCTTGCGAAACCCGTGTCCACCGACGGTTTCCTCGATGCGCATCATGAAAACCGGCCCTGGATTGCCAAAGCGCGCCCCTCTTGAAAGTTGCTAAACAAAATGATAAATTGTTTAGCAACTCATTCACGCCTGCCGAGCCCGCGCCGCCATGTCCCAGCGCTACACCGAACTGCCGCTCGCCGGCCAAACTGCCTATGCCGAGCTGGCCGAGCAGACCCGCGCGCTTGAGCTGACATCGTCTCTGCAACGCCTCCCGGGCAGTTTTCAGAAGATGGCGCGCAAGGGTATCGACTACTGGTACTACGGTTACCGCGACCTCGATCAAAAGGTGCGCATGGCCTATGTCGGACCGGACAGCGAGCGGGTTCGCGCACTGGTGCGAAAGCTGCCCGCCCGCCGCGCTGTCAAACCGCTGGCTCCGCAGACACAGGCGGCGCTGGCGTTGGGATGTGCTGCCACCGCGCCGAAGCATTTTCGCATCGTCAAACGATTGTCCGAATATGGGTTCTTTCGTGCCGGTGGCATCCTGATCGGCACCCACGCCTTTCTGGCGATGGGGAACATGCTGGGGCTGCGCTGGAGCGAGGCGGCCGCCACGCTCGATGTGGACTTTGCCCACGCGGGGCGGAATGTGTCGCTGGCACTGCCGGCCGATCTCAAGATCGACGTGCATGGCGCCCTCGAATCCCTGGAAATGGGCCTGCTGCCGATCACCCAGTTTGACGGCAAGGCCGGTGCGCAGTATCGCAACCCGGCCGATCAGGAACTGCGCCTCGATTTTGTCACCAGCGCCACGCGCGGCGGCAAACCGGTGGTCATGCCGGAACTGAACCTTGCGCTTGAGCCGCTCAAGTTCATGGAGTTCTCGCTGGAAGGCACGACCCAGGCGGTGCTGCTGGGCAATACGGGTGCATGTCTGGTCAATATTCCGGCACCCGAGCGCTATGCGATTCACAAGCTGATCGTTTATGGCGAGCGGCCGCCCGCGCAACGCACCAAGGCCGTCAAGGATCTGCTGCAGGCAGGTGCCCTGGCAAGCTACTTTCTGCGCAATGGTCGTGAGGGTGAATTCAATCGTGCCTGGCGTGATGCGATTGGGAGAGGGCGCGGCTGGCGCACGCGGGCAGTGCAGGGGAAGAATGCGTTGTTGCGCATGGCGCCAGACCTCGACCAGTCCACGCTTTGGCGCGAGAGCGCCCGATAGGGATGGGCTGAAGAAATCTGCGGGAATCGGTCTGCAAGTCTCTCCCACCTGACCTGCTCCCCATCGGCCGCACCATCTGTCCGAACGGATAGCGGGTACGAAAGCGTTACCATTGTCCTATGAACGTGAGAGATTTTGAATTGACGCCGACCTTGACACTTAGGTCGCGCCCAGTCGCAACGCAACCGGGCATCAACCAGATGCCCAGGAGTATGGCGTATGCATCGTGAGGCGCGCGGCTGGTGGGTGACTGCCTTTGCGGCAGCGGCGTTTGCGTGCGCCCCGCCTTGTCAAGCCGATATATTTGTCTCCCACGCGTCGGGCGTACCGCGCTATGCCACCCAGGCCTTGGACGAGACCTATCTGTTGCTGTTGAAATCCGATGTGCCTGCGGCGCCGGCGGCCAAACGGGCGCCGCCGGCCGGGCGCAAGGCACCGGCGGACATCAAGCTGTTGATTGAACAATCGGCGCTCCGGCATCAGATTGACCCGCTATTGCTCCAGGCGGTCGTGCACACCGAGTCACGCTACAACGCGCGGGCGGTGTCACCCAAGGGCGCAGCGGGTTACGCGCAGTTGATGCCGGCCACCGCCAGGCGCTATGGCGTGACGGACCGGTTTGACCCGGCGCAAAACATTGACGCCGGGGCGCGTTATCTCAAAGACCTGCTTGCGCAATTCAAGGGCAATGCTGCGCTGGCGCTGGCGGCTTATAACGCCGGGGAGGGGCGCATCGACCAATACGGCAAGCGGATGCCGCCCTACAAAGAGACCATGCTGTATGTGCCGACGGTACTGTCACATGCGGAAGGCTTGCGTGGTGCCGAAGTCGCCACGCCTGCCGGCTCAGCAGCGGAATAGGGAAAGCGGAATGAGGATTGCGCAATGAGGAATGCGTTGTGAACAAGGGTGATGTGTTTGACAATCGGCGCGCTATCCCGGTGACGGCGCACCGCGTGCGCGGTTTCACCATGCTTGAGTTGCTGATCGTGGTGGTCATCATCGGCTTGCTTGCGGCATTGGTAGGCCCGCGCTTTTTCGGGCAGCTTTCCAAATCCAAGCAGCAGGCCGCGCGGGCGCAGATCGAAAATTTCCGCAAGGCGCTCGATACCTACAAACTCGATGTGGGACGTTATCCGCCCACTGAGCAGGGCTTGCAGGTGCTGCTCACCCGCCCCGGCGGCGATACCAAGTGGAACGGCCCTTACCTTGACAAGGAAGTGCCGGTCGACCCTTGGGGCAAGGCCTATCTCTACCGCCAGCCGGGAGACGGGCGTGATTACGATCTCATCTCATACGGCGAAGACGGTTCGCCGGGTGGCGCGGGTGAGGCGGCGGATATTCGCAATTAGGGCGGGATGCGCATTCGCATCCGCCGCCGACCGGACCTAGACCAGGATGCCTTTCGAATTGCGAGTCATGGATGCGTCGGGTGCGGTGTCGACGCTCGAGCTGGAAGCCCGCGACGAAGCCGACGCCAGAGCGCAGGCACAGGCGAAAAACTTCAAGGTGTTGACCGTCCTGGGCGTCAAGGCCGGCACTCACATGCATTGGTCCGGCGGGCAGTTTTCAGTAACGCTGTTTTGCGAAGAACTGCTGTCGATGCTCGGCGCCGGACTCTCGGTCGTCGAATGCATTGAGGGGCTGGCGAGCAAGGAGACGTCCGCTACTGGAGCGGCGATGTTCGAGCGCATGCTCGGCAAGTTGCGCGAGGGCCAGCGCTTTTCTGACGCGCTTGGGAGCGAAACCAGTTTGTTCCCACCCTTGCTGGTCGCGATAGTGCGCTCGAGTGAATTGACCAGCAGCCTGCCCGCGTCACTGGAGCGCTATTTGCGCTATCGCGAGCAGGTCGATGGATTAGCGCGCAAGCTGGTCTCGGCATCGATTTACCCGCTGGTGCTGCTGGCAGTCGGTGGCCTGGTGACGGTGTTTCTGCTCGGCTATGTGGTACCCAAATTCTCGGCGGTCTACCGTAATACCGGGCGTGAGCTGCCGGCGCTGTCGCAAATGATGATGGTGTGGGGCAGTTTTGCGGGACGCTATGCCGAGTGGTTGATGGCTGGTTTCATTGCTTCGGTTGCAGTCGCGATTTACGGGCTGCGACGTTTGATGGCATCGCAGGGCGTGATCGGCTTGATGACCAAACTGCCGGGCCTGGCGGGCCGCGCACGCCTGCTTGAGTTGTCGCATTTGTACATGACGCAGGGGATGTTGATGGCGGGGGGCATTCCCGCGCCCGAGGCCTTGCGCATGGCATCCGAAGTGCTGTCACCGGCACGGCGGGCTCAATGCGCAGTGGCGCTCGAGCAGATTCGCAGCGGACGCGCGATCTCGGATGCGTTCGAGTCAGCCGGTCTGGCCACGCCCATCGCGCTCAAGTATTTTCGCGCGGGCGAGCGCTCCGGCAATCTGGCCGATATGATGACCCGCGCGGCGCGCTTTTATGACGACGAAATGGCGCGATTCATCGAACGCTTTTCCAAAGCATTCGAGCCGGTGTTGATGGCGCTGATCGGCGTGGTCGTCGGCACCATCGTGGTGTTGCTTTACCTGCCGATTTTTGATCTGGCCGGCAGTTTGCAGTGAAAATGGCGCTACGCCTTCAAACCCACCAGGAGCCTCTTCGTGCAATTGCCCGTCAATCATTTCAAGAACAACATTCTTGCGGGCAAGCCGCAGATCGGCCTGTGGATGAGCTACTGGTCGCCGCAGGTGGTCGAGTCGTGCGCGCCGGCCGGGTTTGACTGGATGCTGCTCGATACCGAGCATTGCCCCAACGACCCCGCCCACGTCACCCTGCAGTTGATGGCGATGCAGAACGAGCGCAGCACCGCGCAAGCCGTGGTGCGCCCGGCCTGGAACGACCTCGTGCTGATCAAGCGCTACCTCGACGCCGGTGTGCAGACCCTGCTCTTGCCCTACGTGCAGAACGCCGAGGAAGCAGCCGCCGCGGTGGCGGCGACGCGCTTTCCGCCCGAAGGCGTTCGCGGTGTGGCCGGCAGCTCGCGTGCTGCGCAGTATGGCTGGATCAAGGACTATTTGAAGAAAGCCAACCGCGAGATCTGCGTGCTGGTGCAGACCGAGACGCGTGTGGCGCTCGACAACCTGGACGAAATCTGCAAGGTTGACGGCATCGACGGTGTTTTCATCGGCCCTAACGACCTGGCCGCTGACCTCGGCCACCTCGGCGACATTCCGCACCCCGAGGTGCAGAGCACGATCATGGATTCGATCAAGCGCATTCGCGCGCATGGCAAGGCGCCCGGCATTCTGGTCGGCGAGGCGGACGGGCAGCGCATGCTCGATGCAGGCGCGCTGTTCGTCGCGGTAGGGAGCGACGTGGGCCTGCTGCGCGCCGGGGCGACCGCGCTTTCGGCAAAATTCAAAAAATAGGCCGGACGTGGTCAGGCGGGCAAAAAGCGAAACTCGCGCGGCGATACTGCGACCCGTACACGTGTGCCCGCCGCCAGCACCGGGGTATGCGCGCGATGCGACTGATCCACCGTGAGCACAGCATCGCTCACACGCACGCGATAGCGCGCGAACTCGCCCATGAATTCGCCTTTCTCGATGATGCCTGATACGACGGCGTCGTCCGGGCGCGCTGGCGTGCCTTCCAGCGCCAGATGCATGGCGAATGGGCGCACTGCGAGGTTGCCCTGTGAGCCGGGCAACCATGCCGCGCTGGAGGCCGCCGTCGGCACCATCCGTGCGCCAAACACCTCGGCATCCACTTCGACCCCTTCCAGGCTGCGGGTTGGCGATTCAGGTGCCGCAACACCAGCGGCCTCCGCCAAGCCTGCTGGCACGCGCACCCGCGCCGGCAACAAATTGATCGTGCCAATGAACTCGGCAACGAAACGGTTGACGGGGTCGTCATAGAGTTGATCTGGCCGTCCGACCTGTTGCACCACGCCACCGTCCATCACCGCAATGCGGTCGCAGGTGGTGAGGGCCTCCTCCTGGTCGTGGGTGACAAAAATCGTGGTGATGCCAAGGCGGCGCTGCAGGCGTTTCAACTCTTCGCGCATCTGTACGCGCAGCTTGGCGTCGAGGTTGGAGAGCGGTTCATCGAGCAGCAGCACGCGCGGGCTGATCGCGAGGGTGCGCGCCAGGGCAACGCGCTGCTGCTGGCCGCCGGAGAGCTGGCCGGGGCGGCGCGCGGCGTAGTCGTCCAGACCGGTAAGGGCAAGCATCTCGGCCACTTTGGCGTCAATGTCGGCACGCGGCCAGCGCCGTTCGACGAGGCCGAAGGCCACGTTGTCGCGCACCGTCATGTGCGGCCACAGCGCGTAGTTTTGGAACACCATGCCGATGTTGCGCTGGTGTGGCGGCATCTGGGTGATGTCTTCACCGCCAACCAGCACTTGCCCGGACTGCGCGGTATTGAAACCGGCGATCAGACGCAACAGGGTCGACTTGCCGGATCCCGAGGGGCCGAGCAGCGCAAAAAATTCGCCAGCTGCAATGTCGAGCGAAATGTCCTTGAGCACCTGGGTGCGCCCACCGTCATACGAGAGCGCGATACTGCGGATTTCAACGGGCGATGAATGCATGGCGGAGGCTGTTCCGGCAGATGGCTGCCCGGCCATCGGTTTTCCGGTGGACATAGTTTCAGTGGATGCAGTCACATCGGTTCCCGGTGGGTGTGTTGCAGCGAGCGCACCACACGATGCGCGAGAAAAGTGCCGGTGGCGACCACGACTAGCGCGAGCACGCCCAGCGCTGCGCCCGGCCCGCGCCCGGCGATGGACTGCATGTAGAGGTAGATGCCGTAGCTCATCGGTGCCTGGCCCTGCGACGTGGTGAGCAAGAGCGTTGCCGACAGCTCCACCGCCGCCGTGATGAAGCTGGTGACAAAGCCGGCCAGAATGCCGCCTGCCATCAGCGGCACCATGATGCGCTGCACGGTGCGGGCGCACGTGGCGCCGAGATTTTGCGCGGCTTCTTCGAGCGAGACATGTACCTG
>JANLTL010000400.1:0-6083 GCA_031362905.1 Burkholderiales bacterium
TCCGAAGTGATGTTTTTCGCGGCTTTCTTTGGCGCACTGTTTTACGCGCGCCAGTTGTCTGTGCCATGGCTTGGTGACCTCGAGCACAAGCTTCTGTGGCCCGATTTCGGTGCCCATTGGCCGAGCGCCGGCCCGGAAGCCGGTGAAAAATTCACCGCGATGGGACCGTTCCCGATCCCCGCACTCAACACTGCGTTGTTGCTGATGTCAGGCGTTACTCTGACGGTTGCGCACCATGCGTTGAAAGACGGCAATCGCAGCCGCCTCAATTTGTTCATGGCACTCACCATCGCACTCGGGGTGCTGTTCCTCGGCTTTCAAGTCTACGAATACAGCCATGCCTACTCCGAACTCAACCTCAAGCTCACCAGCGGCATCTACGGCTCCACGTTTTTTCTGCTGACCGGGTTTCACGGCTTTCACGTTACCCTCGGCGCGACCATGCTGATCGTGATTCTGGCGCGTTGCATGAAAGGGCACTTCACCTCCGATCACCACTTCGCTTTTGAAGCCGTGGCCTGGTACTGGCACTTTGTGGACGTGGTGTGGCTCGGCCTGTTCTTTGTGGTTTACATGTTCTGAGCGCAAAAAGCACAACAAAAAACGCCGCACTCATTGCGGCGTTTTTTGTTTGCCTGGGGTCAGGGCATTACGCGTACCCGATGGACCCATTTAATGGAATTCGCCGGGCGGCCTTACCCGAGCGGATGACTTGAGCGGAACCAGCCCATCCAATAGCCAAACATGAGAAATGCGAACAGCGCCACCGAAAGCGAGATGCGCACTGTGAGCGCATTGACTGTGCGCTTGGTCTTGCCGCCGTCTTTGACCAGAAACACCATCGCCGACGCAAGGCTGCCCAGAATGACCAGCATGATGATGACCGCAATGACTTTCATGGAATGCCCCGGTGCGTAAACCGACATTTTCTCCTTTTCCGCAGGCGCGTAGGGCGCGCGAGGGCAAATTCGAAGTTGCAGCGCGCCACCGTGCCAGCAGGCTTTTGCGCGTTGCCGCTTGCAGTGGCAGCTTTGTGCATCATGTTGCGCATTAGCCGTCCGCCGCACTGGCGGCTGTGGCCCACTGTCGCCGCTATCGTCGTGTTCGCTGTAGCGTTTTCCGCAGGCCAATGGCAGAGCGGGCGCGCTGCAGAGAAGGGCGTGATCGAGACTCGCCACGCCGCCCTGCGTGATGCGCCCGCCATGGCTCTGCCGGAGCGCATCGCGGACGCCGATCGCGAAGCCCTGGATGGCCGCCGAATCTCCGCGCAAGGGGTGTTCCTTAACGACAAATTGATCTTTCTAGACAACCAGGTGCAGAACCGTCTGGCCGGCTACCACGTGTTGACCCCGCTGCGCGCGCAAAACGGCGCGGTGGTGCTGGTCAATCGTGGCTGGGTAGTGCTCGGTCGTACCCGCAGCGAGTTGCCGGTGATCGCACCCGTCATCGGGACCGTGATGATTGAAGGCCGCGCTGCTCTGCCGCCGCTGCGCGTCTATGAATTGAAGCCAGAGGCGCAGCCAGGGCATGTCTGGCAGAACTTGCAACTGGATGCAATGTCGAAGCAACTGGGCGTTGATCTGCTACCGTTTGTGCTGCGCCTGTCGAGTGACACCGGTGATGGCCTGGTACGCGTTGCGTCGGACGTTGCGGGCGGGTCGGGTGGTAGCGGCAGTGTCAGCAGCGGTGGTGGCGCTGGCGCAACGGGAATGACGGCGGCCAAGCATCGCGGTTACGCGTTTCAGTGGTATTCCCTGGCGGCGTTGACTGCGGTGCTTTTTGTGATCTTCACTTTCTTTGAACGCTGCGAACGCCATGGCCAATCATCTTGATACCCGCGAGGCCGCCTATAAAGAGGCGATTCGTTCCGGCCGCATCAAGATGCTGCTGGTGCTGCTGGTGTGCGCTGCACCGATCATCGCATCCTATGTGTCGTATTACTTTTTGCGGCCTGACGGCCGCACCAACTACGGCGTTCTGCTTGAAGTCAAGCCGCTCTCGACCGCGCCGCTCGCGCTGCTCGATGGCAAGCCCTTTGCAATGAGCGAATTCAAGGGCAAGTGGGTGCTGGTCACGGTTGATGGCGGCGCATGCTCTGAGGCATGTATCAAAAAGCTCTACGCCATGCGCCAGGTGCGCCTGGCTGCCGGCAAGGAGAAGGATCGCGTCGAACGTGCCTGGTTGGTGAATGACAGTGCAGCGCTTTCGACGATGACCATGCGCGAATACGACGGCACGCGCATGCTACGCGCAGAAGGCGCTGCGGTGCTCAAGGAGTTGCCTGCGTTGCAACGCCTCGAAGACCACATTTACTTGATTGATCCGCTCGGCAATCTGGTGCTGCGCTTTCCCAGGGATGCCGATCCCGCGCGCATGAAAAAGGATCTCGACCGATTGCTCAAATATTCGCGCATCGGCTGACCCATGAGCCCGTTTTCCTTTTTCCAATTGCTGCTTCTGGGCCTCATGGTGGCCAGCGGGCCGTTGGCTTACGTCTGGGCGCGGCGTCGGAGCGGAGCGGGCCTGAGTGATCCTGCGGCCTGGCACAGTGCGGCAGCGCGCCAGCGCAAGCTGGTTTGGGTCATCGTGTTCTTCACGTTTGATCTGATCTTGTTTGGCGCTTTCACCCGCCTCACCGACTCCGGACTTGGCTGTCCTGACTGGCCGGGATGCTATGGAACTTCCAATCCGCTTGCCGCACACGCAGCAATCAAGGCAGCCGAGACTGCGATGCCCACCGGCCCTGTCACTGTGACCAAGGCATGGATCGAAATGATCCATCGCTATCTGGCGATGGGCGTTGGCGTGCTGATCATCGCGCTGGTCGCGGTGTCGTGGCGCAACTGGATCGACCATCGCAAAGACCCTGCGCATGCGCCGTGGCCGGCGTTGGCGTTGCTGGTGCTGGTCTGCGTGCAGGGCGCTTTCGGCGCCTGGACGGTGACGCTCAAACTGATGCCTCTCATTGTCACGATTCACCTGTTGTTGGCTGTGACACTGTTGTGCGCGCTCGGCACCTTGGGAGCGCATCTTTTCGCCGCACCCGCAGTGCCGCCCGTCGTGAAACCCGGGCCGCGCACGGCCGTGACGTTTGCGTTGGCCGCCGTATTTATCCAGATCGCGCTGGGCGGCTGGGTGAGCACCAATTACGCGGTGCTGGCCTGCCCCGACTTTCCCTTGTGTCACGGCGAAATGTTGCCTTCGCGCGCCGACTTCGCCAGTGGTTTTGAACTGCTGCGCCCGCTGGGCGTGCGTGCCGACGGTGCACTGTTGCCCTATGAAGCCCTGATCGCGATCCACTGGACGCACCGTGCGTTCGCGCTGGTGGTGAGCGCCGCCGTACTGTGGGCCGCCGTAGTGGTGCTGCGGCACGCTTCTGCGGATGCACAAGCCGCACGATTTGCGCGTTGGCTGATCGCGCTGCTGGTCCTGCAAGTCTTGACCGGCATATCAAACATTGTCTTCAGTTGGCCGCTGCTCGTCGCGGTGGTACATAACGGTGGCGCCGCCGCGCTGGCGTTTGTGCTGGCGATGCTGCGCATGCGCTTTGCGCCGCACGAAGCACTGCGTTACACGTCTCGGCAGCCGGTACTGTCATGAGCGACGGTCAGCCCCGCGCCCCGGCTGCAGCGTCGCACGATGCGCGCGAACCGTTGCAGCAGGACGCCGCGGCAGCAGTGGAGGCGCTGGCGCCGCCAGAAAGAAAGTGGCGCCAATTCCTCGATCTCACCAAACCGCGCGTCACATTGCTTGCGGTGTTCTGTGCCGTAATCGGGATGTTCCTTGCCACACCAGGCATGGTCGAGCCGGTAACGTTGATTGCCGGCGCGGCCGGCATCTGGATCCTCGCCGGTGCAGCGTTTGCAGTGAACTGCCTGATCGAGCAGCGCATTGATGCACAAATGGCACGCACGCGCGCGCGGCCGATGGCGCGTGGCGAACTCTCCACCACGCAGGCACTGGTGTTTTCCATCGTGCTGGGCGTCATCGGTAGCGCCTTGCTCTACTGGCTGGTCAATCCACTTACCATGTGGCTCACCATGGCGACTTTCCTCGGATACGCCTTCATCTACACCGTGATGTTGAAGCCGACCACACCGCAAAACATCGTCATCGGCGGGTTGTCTGGCGCCATGCCACCGCTGCTTGGGTGGACGGCGGTGACCGGTGAAGTGTCGCCGCAGGCGGTGTTGCTCGTGCTCATCATCTTTGTGTGGACGCCGCCGCACTTCTGGGCACTCGCGCTGTATCGGGTTGAAGACTACAAGCGCTCAGGGCTTCCGATGCTGCCGGTTACGCACGGTTCCGAATTCACGCGCCTGCAAATTCTGCTTTACACGGTTCTTCTCACAGCAACCTCCGCGCTGCCCTACGTCATTCAAATGAGTGGCTTGCTGTATCTGGTGGTTGCCCTCGTTCTGGGCGCGGGTTTTGTCTGGCACGCGTGGAAACTTCACAAGCACTACAGTGATGCGCAGGCCAGAAAGACTTTCGGCTACTCGCTCTGGTATCTCGCGGCACTGTTTGCTGCGCTCCTGGTTGATCACTATGTGTTCCCGCTTGCGGGTTTCTGAAACAGATTGCGTACATGACTGCTCCTCTCGCTACCGCCCGCCACATATTCGCCGCAGTTGCTACTACGGTCGCCGCTTGCACCTCCGTTTCGCGCAGCATGGCCACCTTACGCTCCGCCTTGGTGGGTCTTGCCGCAGTGTTCGTGCTCGCTGCCTGCGATAGCGGCAGACCGCAGTTCAAGAACACTGACGTGACTGGCGCCGACTACGCCAAAGACTTTGCGCTCACCGACCACACCGGCAAGCCACGCAACCTGGCCGATTACAAGGGCAAGGTTGTCACGATTTTCTTCGGCTTTACACAATGCCCGGATGTGTGTCCTACCGCATTGGCTGAAATGAAAGCCGTACTTGACAAGCTCGGTCCCATCGACGCCAAGCGCGTGCAGGTGCTGTTCATCACGGTCGACCCCGAGCGCGACACGCAAGCACTACTCTCGAACTATGTACCGGCGTTTGACCCTTCCTTCGTCGGCCTTTATGGTGATCTCGAATCGACTCAGTTCGTTGCGAAAAATTTCAAGGTGTTCTATCAAAAGGTACCGGGCAAAACACCCGGCAGCTACACCGTGGATCACTCAGCCGGTTCATATGCCTACGATCCGCAGGGGCGTCTGCGCTTATTCATCCGGCATGGTCAGCCGCTTGAAGGGCTGGTGAACGATATCAAGTTGCTGCTCGCTGGCAACTGAGCGGAGCACATTGAATGTCTTGAAATGCTGGCGATCTGCAGCGGTTGCCAAGCGTGTCTTGGAATCCACTCCGCACGAATGCGGGTGGCCGGGCGCCCGAGAACGTAAGCAAATGTTTCGGGATTGCGCCCACACATTCCGTCCGTCGGTGGCGTCCGTCCGCCAGTCCGTTGCCGCTTTCACGTACGGCTTCCAGCTTCCGACAATAGAGAACTTCAACGCATGCATCAAGTGCAGTCCTCCAGGAGCACCGCCATGAACAAGCTGATTCAACTCTCCCTTCTTCCATCTGCGTTGTGTTTACTTGCGCTTGTACCACTGTGCCATGCCGCTGATTTGAGTCCCGGCTTGTGGGCGATCAGCCTGGAGACACGCACCAACGCAGCACCGGGCTTTCAGCCAGCGCCGTTCACGGTGAATCAGTGTTTCAGCGCCAATGATGCGCGTGATCCTTCCAAGCTCTTGGGAGGGTTGTCAAACCCCGGCGCATCCGACTGCCAATATACCGAGAAAAACTATAACGGCAACACCTTTCGCTTTGCGATGCAGTGCGCCGGCACCTACGCCTTGCAGACGCGTGGCGAAGTGTCGTTCGATGCACAGTCGATGAATGGCTCGATCACAGCCAAGGGAAATGTGGCGGGTACACCAACGGAATTTCAGAACAAGATTTCCGGGCGACGCCTCAGCAACTGCTAGTCACCGATCGAATCAATCGCCAAGGCGCCGACGTCCAGATGAAGGCGCTCGGCTTTGCTGCCGGCGTGGTGTGGGCGCCGCATCCGATCCAGAACCGCAGCCCGGCCGAACTGGCGGC
>JANLTL010000416.1:0-2247 GCA_031362905.1 Burkholderiales bacterium
CCGGTCTCGTGCGCCGCCGATCGCGGAAACGATCACCACGGGCTTGCCGTGGCGCGTCACGGTCTGCGGACCTTCGCTCAAGGCGCGATCGACCATTCGGCTGAATTCGTTTTTCGCTTTCTGCAGGGGCCAGCGAGCGGACATGATTCCCTCCAAATCTGTCTAGTCTGGACAGATTCTAGCATTTCGAGGTCAAAACATGTGCACGATCTTGCCGATGTGCTGCCCGCACTGGGCCTGTCCGTGACCGAGGCCGCGCTGCAGTTGGGCGTGACTCGCGCTGCCCTGTCGCGCGTGCTGAATGAGCGCGCGGCGATTTCGCCCGCGATGGCGCTGCGACTCGAAGGCTGGCTCGGGGTCGCGCAGCAGGCCGCCTTCGACCTGTGGCAGGCGCGCAAGGCCGGTGCGCCGAAAGTAAAGCACGCGCCGAGAGACCTTGAAGCGGCGTGATTACAAGGACGCGATAGTTACTCGATTACCTTTTCGGCGCTGATCAGGAGAGACTGCGGAATCTAGAGTCCCAGCGCTTTGGCGGTCTTGCGGTTGATGAACAATTCGAATTTCGTCGGCTGCTCGACCGGCAGGTCGCCGGGCTTGGCGCCCTTGAAAATCTTGTCCGCATAAGCTGCGGTGCGCCGCCACAGGTCATCACTGTTCGAGGCATACGAAAGCAAGCCTCCCGCTTCGGCGAAAACCCTTCCCGGATATATCGCCGGCAGTCGATGCTTCGCCGCGTGCTCGACGATGCTGTCCCGCGATGCGAAATTGGTGCTGGCCTGGCTCACATTCAGGCCTTGCGCTTTGTCGCGCTTCAACGCATCGAACGCGGCCGGGATTTCCTGTGCTACGCGCACCGGGGCGCGTATCAATGTAATTTGAAGTTTGGTGCAATCGGCTTCAAGTTGCGTCAGACCTGCCGTATTGGCAGAGTTGTCCGGGTTGTAGAAAAAACCCACACGCCGCATGCCAGGCACCATCTGGCGCAGCAGGTCCAACCGTTTGGTGATCAGTTCCGAGGCCACACCGTTTGCGAAACCGGTGACGTTGCCACCGGGGCGGCTCAATGTGGCGACGAGGCCGCTGCCGACCGGATCACCGGCGACGGCAAACAAGATCGGTATTTCGCGGGAGACCTTGCGCGCGGCGACGGCGGCCGGGGTGCCTGCGGCTACGATCAGGTCGACCTTCAGTGCGACGAAATCCGCTGCCAATGCCGGAAGACGGGCAATATCAGATTGAGCAGACCGGTGCTCAATCACGTACTCCCTGCCTTCGGCGTAGCCGAGGTCGCCCATTCCTGCCTTGAACGCGTTGAACTGCGGGACGTAATCAGATTGCTCTCGTTCCCACAGAATGCCAATGCGCCAGACCTTGCCTTGCTTCTGTGCGAAGGAGCCGAACGGCGCTGCGAGCGCGCTTGCGCCTAGCGCAACAATGATTCTGCGGCGATTGTTCATGACCCAGGCGGCCGATTCGTCAGTGGGGTATAAGCACTGTTACTTGCGTGCGCCGGAGCAGTTTCCGGAAACCGGCGTCGAATGTGACTAGGTGCTCGCCGAGTTGTATCACCGCCGCCGCGAGCCACGCGTCTGGAATATCATTGGCGGTCAGATTCTTCTCCACGCAGAGTTGGCGCAACATGGGCCACTCGGCGCCCAGCGAAGGCATCTCGACGCCCGGCACGGCAAAGAGCGTATCCAGAAATTCCACGGCATCTTCCACGGGCGTGGGCAGCACGAATATCTTCGCATTTGTGACCAGCCGCAGGTAGCTGGCAACAACCATGGGCATCAGCCTCACGCTTGCGCCATCCGCACAATCTGCAATGGCGTCGTTCAGGCGCGTATAGGCTGTTTTGTGGTGAGGATGGTCGCTACGCGACGCCGCGATCAACACATTGACATCAGGCGTCATCGTCCGCGGCATCCAGCATGGCTTTATTGCTACTTGGATTCAGGCCGGCAACCAACCCCCCGCGCCCCTTGAAGACCGAAATTTTTCGTTGGCCCGCCTTGGTTGCGCCACGGGAAGAGCGAAGGCGCAGTTGCAACCCTTCCTCGATCAGCCGCGTCAGGCTGGTGCGCTTGCGCGCGGCCAGCGCTTTGGCGTTGGCCAGCAGGGTATCGTTGATGTCGAGCGTGGTCTTCATGTTCCAACGATACAGATTTCTGTATTGAACGTCAATCGTGCAGCAAGTTCACTCGATCCTAGAGCGTCAGCACGATCTTGCCGATGTGCTGCGAGGAT
>JANLTL010000595.1:0-3094 GCA_031362905.1 Burkholderiales bacterium
GGGAGCTGCGGGGGAAGATGATCGAGATGCTGCATGAGATGGCGCCCACGGCCTCGCGCCTGGCGGTGCTGATGAATCCGGCCAACCGTGCCCATGTCCTTTCCCTTGACTTGGTTGAAGCGGCGGCACGCGCGCGCAAGCTCAAGGTGGTGCGTGCCGAAGCGCAGACACCGCAGGAAATCGACCAGGCATTCAAGCTGATGCACGATCAGAAAGCAGACATACTGCTGGTATCGTCTGATCCGTTTTTTGCGCAGCAAAGAAAACAGATTGTCGAATTGGCGGCGAAACACCGGCTGCCGTCCATCGCCGGCACCAGCGAATACGCCGAGGCCGGCGTTCTGATGAGCTACGGCACAAACCGGGCCGGCGAATACCGGCGTGCTGCAATTTATGTGGACAAGATTATCAAGGGCCGGCAGCCGGCCGACCTGCCGGTCGAGCAGCCGGTGAAATATGAACTGGTGATCAACGGCAAGACCGCCAAGGCGCTTGGCCTGACGATCCCGCAATCCTTGCTGATCAGCGCGGAGCGGGTGATTGAATGAACGAGATCAAACCGGCCCGCATCAAAGCGGCCCTTCCTGCATACGCAAGCACCCGCGCCTGGGCTGCTGCAATGGCATCAGGGCCTGGACCGAATCCGGTTGAAACAAGCCGAATCCCTCAATTGAATCTTGCTCTGGCGAAACCAAACTCAAATCGATGCGTCAGCCGGGCATTGCCTCTGTTCGGCGAGGGGTGCGGTGCAGACGAGGCAGGGATAGTGCACCTGACGCAATTCGCTGAGTGCCGCCGCACCTTACTCTGAGGACGCCGCGCGAAAAGCAGCCTGCACGGCCCGCACCAGCGAGGGATGCAAGGTTCCCAGCTTCGGCGTCTGCCCATGCGGCGCAGCAGGCGGTACGCTGAACCAGTCTGCCGAGTAGGGTAAATCGAGTAATCGCCGCAGATCGAACTTGGTGTCAAAGCTGAGGTTGGCCGCAGCGTAGGCAGCCGGATGGTTGCCTTTCAGGATGGCGATCTCGCCGCGGTAAAGGGTCGTGGTGCGCTGGCTTGTACCGTAGGCCACGCGCACGGTGAATTCGGGCGCATCATCGTCAAACACCACCAGCACAAGAGCGGGGCGCGGCTTGCTGCGCGGATGCATGCCATCCGGAAAATGGCACCAGACGATATCGCCGGCGGCTGGCTCCGGCCACCAGCGTGTCATCAGGCAGGCACAGTGTCAAGCAGACTGGAGCGTACTGATTTCTTCTTGCCCACCGCGGCCATTTTTTTGATCTGGCGAATCTGCGCATTTGTGAGCGGCCCATCGTCCGCTTCGTACTGCGGCAGCACTCGTGTGGCCAACTCGCGCAACGCCAGATGAATCGCCTGGGTTTCATCGACGCCGAGATGCCCTGCCAGACGTTGCGCGGTATTGCGGGTGACCCCGGTGGGGCCGTCAACCTGGCGATAGCGGAATGGAATCTGGTGCGAGAGGGTTTTGGCGGTCATGGCAGGCCTGAGTGGAGTTAGATACCTGAAAGATATCTTCCTTTCGAGGGCCGGTCAATCGCTGATTGACGCGTCAGCCCATCAGGCGGCGGACAGCGCATGGCGCGATATTTCGATATTGCCGTTTTCCCCCGGACGCCACATGAATATTCACTTTCCATCGGTACAGCGGTATGCGCTACCTAGGTCGGACGCGGCCGTTTCGGAATCCCGTGGATACGCTGCGCGGAATATCCACTTTCGGAGAAACTCGCATGAATCGCCGCCGCACACGCCTCACTGCCTTGAAAGCATATTCAGGATGCCGGTTTGAGTGTTGGCATCACCATTGTGCCGTTCTATGCGGGCACAGTTGCGGAAATTGACCAGGCATTCGCGTCGATGCGCCAGCAGCGGGTCGCGGCGCTGATGCTGTTGCCGAATCCGTTCCTGATACAGCAACGCAAGCAGATTGCCCAATTGGCCATGCAACAGCGCTTGCGGGTATCGGCACCCTATGCGATTTTTGCCGAGGCGGGCTGCCTGATGAGCTACGGCGCCGACCTGCTCGATACCCGCCGGCGCTCAGCCGGCTTCGTGGACAAGATTTTCAAGGGTCGCAATCCGGCCGAGTTGCCGGTCGAGCAGCCTGTGAAATATGAACTGGTGATCAATGGCAAGACTGCCAAGGCGCTGGGCATGATGATTCCGCATGCCTTGCTGATCAGTGCCGACAAGGTGATTGAATGAACACGCGCCCTCTCAAGCGTGCGCAGCTTCCATCAACACTTTTTCGGCCCACTTATTGAGGCTCTGACCATGTTGCGCACTGGCTTTCACGGCAGCGGCATGCACCTTCGGATCACCGCCGAACCCGGCCCCTCGATCACCGCGCAGCCAAAGGCTACCCAAAGGGCTTCAATGCGCACCCATTCGATGTTGCCGTTGACCGGTTCGGCAAGCACGGCATCCAGGGTTTTGCGCTGCTTGTGGTTCATGATCAATGATTGCACTTTTTCATTTTCTGCGATCATTTCAAGGTGGCCCGGCGGCGCGTGGTGACTTGCGTGCGCGGGCGGCAGCGGTGGCGGCGCGTGAATTCACTTTCCATCGAAGCGCCGGCGTGCGTTAATCGCGGGACGGCACAGCTGGCGCGGATTCACGCAGAGACCCTGCGCGGTGCGTCGATTCCGGAGGGACATGAATGAATCACCGCCGCAAACTTCTCACAGTGCTTGGCGCGGGCGCACTTGCCACACCGTTCGTCGCGCTCGCACAGCAGCCGGGCCGCATCTACCGCGTCGGCCTCTTGGCAACCCAAAGCCGTCCGTCGGACGCGGACTTCCCGCGCTCGGTCTACGCCGCCTTTCAGCAGGGCATGCGTGAACTGGGGCATATCGAGGGCAGGAACTTTGCCATCGAGTGGCGTTTCGCCGATGGCGACGCCAAGCGCCTGCCGGAGCTGGCCGCGGAACTGGTGCGCATGAAGGTCGATGTGCTGGTGGCGGGCGGCACCGATGCGCCGCTGGCGCTGCAAAAGGCCACCACCACCATTCCGATCGTCATGACCAGCGCCAGCGACCCGGTCGGCCGGGGCCTGGTCAAGAGCCTGGCG
>JANLTL010000536.1:0-2420 GCA_031362905.1 Burkholderiales bacterium
CTTTCATCCACTCGATCCGGCTGAAAGAACATGACATATCCGAATCCTACCCTATACAGTGGGCATTGGGAAACACCACCCATGATCTGGTATGCCCCGCAGCCAACAGCTAAACCCCGCCCGCGCGAATTACCCCAACGGCCAAGCCTTCAATCATAAATTCATCACTGCGCGGATCGACGATGATCGGCTTGAAGTCGGCGTTCTCGGGCAGTAACTCGATCGACGTGCCGTTGCGCACAAAGCGCTTGACGGTGACGTCGTTGCCGATGCGCGCCACCACCACCTGCCCGGTGCGCGCTTCACGCTGACTGTGCACGGCGAGGTAATCGCCATCGAGGATGCCGATGTCCTTCATCGACTCGCCCTTGACCTTGAGCAGGTAGTCGGCCCTGGGCTTGAACATTTCCGGATCCACCGGCACGTGGCGGTCGATGTTTTGCTCGGCGTGGATCGGGCTGCCTGCCGCGACACGGCCGATCAGTGGCAGTGCATTGATCGACTGCATGGTGCCGGCAATCTGCTCGGCCAACTGAATGCCGCGCGCGGTGCCGCTGGCGATGGTGAGCATGCCCTTGCGCTCGAGGGCACGCAGGTGCTCTTCGGCGGCATTGGGGGATTTGAACCCAAACGTCGTGGCAATCTCGGCACGCGTCGGCGGCATGCCGGTGTTGCGCACTGTTTGACGGATGAAGTCAAGGATTTCAGTCTGACGAACGGTAAGGTCGTGTGCCATGGCGCTACCTGTGGGAGTGGAGACTGGCACTTTATACAGCATGCTGTATAAAAACGCAAGCCCTGCCATTCGCCAGCCCCGCCATGCGCCAATCAGTTCCCCACCCTGCCCCGGCAGGTGAGGCGCCGGAACCCCAGGGGTCCGCGGGCCTCGCGGCGCCTCAATGCCGTGACGCACTCTCGGGCGCGGGCGCCGTAAACAATTGTGCGGCGTCGATTGCATCAAACGCGTAGCCCAGATTGCAAAACTCGCAATTGACGCTCACGGCGCCTTGCTCCCTCACAATCCCGTCCACTTCGTCACGCCCCAATGCACGCAACATGCCGGCCACGCGCTCGCGTGAGCAGGTGCATTTGAATCCCGTGGTGCGTTCGCTGAACACACGCAAATCGAACTCGTGGAACAGACGGTTGACGATATCGCGCGGTGGCAGCAGTAGCAGCTCGCGCGAGGTGATGGTCGAGGCCAGCGCCTCCGCTTCAGGCCAGCGGCTTTCAGCATCCACTCCGGCATGGCCGCCCGCGCTTGGCAAACGCTGGATCAGCAGTCCGGCGGCGCGGTTTTCATCAGCGGCCAAAAAAATGCGTGTGTCAAGTTGCTCCGAGCGCAACATGTAATTTTCCAGCGTCGCACCCAGATATTCGCCTTCGAGCGGCACCACGCCTTGATAGGCGGTCTGCGTGCCGGGCACCGAACCACCTGCACTGCCCTCGCCACGGGTTCTCGCCGAGTCGCCCTCACTGTCACGATCGTAGCCGCGCGCATCGAGCGTAATCACGATTTTGCCGTCACCCACCAGGCTGGCAAGGGTATGGGTCTCGCGCTCGGCCACCTCTTGCCATTGCGCACCGAGCCTGGCCGTCGCTCGCAGGGTCAGATCCGCGTTGCACTCCACCACCATCAGGCGCACCGGTGACTCACGCTCGGCCGCTTGGGTTTGCAGAATCAGCTTGCCGTCAAATTTGAGCGTGGATGACAACAGAGCGCTGGCTGCCATGGCCTCGCCCAACAGCGAGCGCACCGGCAGCGGATACGCATGGCGCGCGAGCACTTCACGCCAGGTCGCGTCAAGCGAAACCACCGCACCGCGCACATCGGCGCCTTCAAACATGAATGGCAAGAGCACATCAGGCACGTGGTTTGCATCCTTCCGAAAAGTGCGCCAGTATAATCATCCGCACTCGAATGACCGTCGCCATTCACCGATTCATCGTCGAGCAGCAGCCGAATTCCTGTCCTGATTCCCACTCCGCATTGAACCCCCATGAACCGTGACGCCGGGCGCGCAGCACCCGCGTGCCACCAGGAGATATCCCCATGAAACTCGCCGTCTACGACCGCTTGGCCGACCTCAAACCGCATGTCGGCCAGGAGATCGCAATCAGCGACTGGACCACTGTCACGCAAGAGCGCATCAACCAGTTTGCCGAAGCCACCGGCGACCACCAATGGATTCACGTCGATGTCGAACGCGCCAAGTCATCGCCCTTCGGCGCCACCATTGCGCACGGCTTCCTGACGCTGTCGCTGATCCCCTGCTTCTCCGAGCCGGCGATCAAGGTCAAGTCGATCAAGATGGGCGTCAACTACGGCCTCAACAAAGTGCGTTTCACCAACCCGGTCAAAGTCAACTCGCGCGTGCGCGGCCGCTTCACGTTGAAGGCATTTGACGACATTGCAGGCG
>JANLTL010000608.1:0-4067 GCA_031362905.1 Burkholderiales bacterium
CCTGTTCCTGTGCCTGGCCGCCGGCAGGCCACCCAAGCCCGAGATCAGCGCGGCCGAAGCAAAGACGGCGATTCGCGCCATCCGCCAGGACGGCGCCGCCATCAAGAGCGTGCCGCTGTTCATCCGCCGCAGCGCACCGCACCAGATGATTGACGGGCTGATCTCGTTGTGGGAAGACGAGTTTTTTCCGGAAGTGATCGAACAATGCATCCTCGACGACGCCGGCGACGCTCTCGATCCGATCGTGCGTTTCATCGCCCAGCACTGCCACATCAAGAGCCCTGCGCGCAAGGGCTGACGCCCCGGTGCTCCGCAACGCAAGCAGGCGCCCTAGAGTACCGCGGTTGAAATCGCCGGAATGTAGGCGATGAACATCAGGCCCACGATCAGCGCCGCGAGGTAAGGCCAGATGGCGCCCATCACTTCGTCCGGCGCGACATTGCCGATGCGGCACGCCACGTAAAAGCCGACGCCAATCGGCGGCATCATCAAGCCGATGTTCATCGACGTCACCACCACCATCGCATAGTGGACATCATTGATGCCGAGCTTCTTGGCAATCGGGAACATCAGCGGCGCGAGCAGCAGGATTGCCGGCAGGCCTTCGAGCAGGCAGCCGAGGATCAGGAACACCACGATGGTGACCGCCATGAAGGTGACCCAGCCGCCGGGCAGCGTGGTCATGAAATTCGCCAGTTGCTGCGCCACGCCCGATTGCGCGATCATCCACGCCATCGAGAGTGCGGTGCCAAGAATGATCAGGATCGCACCCGTGAGCGCGGCGGTTTCGACCAGCATGTCGTAGCACTTGCGCAAGCGGATGCCGCCGTAGAGAAAAATGCCGGTGAGCATGGCGTAGAGCACCGCGAGCGTCGAGACCTCGGTCGCGGTGGCGACGCCGCCGCCCACTGCGCCACGAATCAGAAAAGGCAGCAGCAGCGCCGGGGCCGCAATCAGGAAGGTCGAACGAATCAGCGACAGCGGCGCGCGCTTGATGCCCTCGACTTTTTCGTGCCGTGCCTTCCAGCGCGCCAGCGCGGCGAGCGCCACCAGCAGCACCATCGCGATTACCACGCCGGCATTGAACAGGCCGGCAATCGATACGCCTGCGACGGAACCCAACACGATCAGCACAATGCTCGGCGGTACCGTGTCGGCCATCGCTGCGCCGGTAGCCAACAGTGCAATCATTTCTTTGGGCTGGTGGCCACGGCGCTTCATCTCGGGAAACAAGGCCGGCGCCACTGCCGCCATGTCGGACACTTTGGAGCCTGAAATGCCCGAGACGATGAACAAGGAGCCGAGCAATACATAAGACATGCCGGCCTTGACATGGCCGATGAGTGACGCCAGAAAGTCGATGATCGCCTTGCCCATGCCGGTAGCGTCGAGCACGCAGCCGAGCAGCACGAACACCGGCACCGACACCAGCACCAGGCTCGACATGCCCTCGTCCATGCGGTTGACCATGGTCTCCATCGGGATCGTGGTGCCAAAGCCCATGAAGCACAGCGTGCCGATGCCGAAGCAAAATGCGATCGGCACACCCGCGACCAGACAGGCTGCGACGAAGCCGATCAGGAACAGTGGAATATTCCAGTTGCCCGCCTTTTGCAGGGCCGGTGAGAGCAGCCAGCACGTGCCGCCGATCACGATAATGACTGCCGCCGCGATGGCGATGTCGCGCCATGCCGAGGTCGCCACCACATGGCGCAACACCAGCGCCAGCATCAACGCAATGCCGGTGCTGATCGCCGATACGCGAAAACCGTTGGGCAGATCCAGCGCGGCGGTGCGGATCATCCATTCCGACTGCACGTATTCAATCGACGGCCACAGCAGGCACGCCAGAAACGCGGCCACCGCCATCAGCGCCAGCGTCTGCACAAACGCCTTCTTGCCAGACGACAGGCGCTCGACGAATACGTTCAGCCGCAGATGCTCATTGCGGTCAATCGCCAGCACCGAACCCAGCATCGCCACCCACAAGAACGCAATCGAAATCACTTCGTCGATCCACACAATCGGCATGGAAAATACATAACGCGCGATCACGCCGAGCAGCAGCAGCGCGACGATCAGCAGGGTGAGCCCCGCGCACAGCGCCTCAATCGGCATCAACAAGGCCGAGCCGGGGCGCGGTGCCGACGACTTCACAGTTGGCGGCAGCGACGGCAGAGCGGGAGGGGCTGACTCGGTAACGGCTGCGGAAGCGGAATTGGCGGTGGGATTCATGAGGCGAAGAATGATGGAAGGCGCAGCATAGTAACCGTGAATCGCTCGCTAAAATGGATGCTGCAAATCAAACCACGGAGCAGGCAGCATCATGCAAATGACGCAGGAGCGCGCGCAGCAGGCGGTAACCGTGGTGCCAACCGGCGCAACACTCGGCGCCACCATCGCAGGCCTCGACCTGTCTGTCACCCTTGCGGCAGACGCGCTTGCCACGGTGTTGCAGGCGCTGGGCCGCTACGGCGTGCTGCGCTTTCCGGGGCAGACTTTGAGCGCCGTCCAGTTGAGAGCCTTCAGCGCACAACTCGGTGATCTCGAAGTCAATGTGGCCGGGGCCTACCAAGAGCCGGGCCTGCCCGAGGTGATGATCCTCTCGAACATGGTCGAGAACGGCCGGCCGGTGGGCCTGTCGGATGCCGGGCAGGACTGGCACACCGATATGTCCTACAGCCGCCAGATCGCCTTTGCCAACGTGCTCTACGGCATCCGCATTCCGCGCCGCGACGGGCGCACGCTTGGCAACACTTCGTTTTGCAACATGCACGCCGCCTACGACGGCCTGTCCGCCGAACTCAAAACCAAACTCGACGGCATGACGGTGTTGCATGACTTCGCCAAGTTCTGGGACAAGATGCGCGAGCGCCCGGGCAGCCGCCGTGGGCCGCTCACCGAGGCGCAGCGCCAAGCCAAGCCGCCGGTGTCGCATCCCATTTTCCTCACCCATCCGCTCACCGGGCGCAAGGTGCTGTACGCCAATCCCGGCTATTCGATGCGTATCAATGAGTTGCCGCAGCAGGAGAGTGATGTCCTCCTCGCGTTTCTGTTCGCGCACCAGACCAAACCCAAATACCACTACACCTTTGAGTGGACCGAGGGCGATGTATTGCTGTGGGAAGACTTCGGTACCATCCACAACGCGGTGGCCGACTACGGCCCTGATGAACCGCGCCTGATCAAACGCTGCCAGGTGATGGCTACGCGTTTCTTTCGCAATGGAGAACCCTAGATGAACAAGCTGCTTGCGCTCGCGTATGCTGCCCTATGCCTGCTCTCCGGCGGCAGTCTGCACGCGCAGACCTATCCCGCCAAGCCGGTCAAGTTCATCGTCGGCTTTGCAGCCGGCGGCCCGACCGACGTGATCGCACGCGTCATCGCGCAGGACATGACCCAGACACTCGGCCAAAGCGTGGTGGTGGAGAACCGACCCGGTGCCAATGCGATTCCCGCCACCGAGTATGTCGCCAAGTCAACCCCCGACGGCTATACCCTGCTGTTCTCCTCGCTCTCGCTGCTGGTCAACCACGCGCTGGTCGACAGCAAGGTGAACTACGACCCGTTCAAGGACTTCGCCCCGGTCAGCAATGCGGCCAACCTGCCGATGGTGATCGTCACCAGTCCGCAATCTCCGTTCAATAGCATGGCCGAATTGCTCGCCCTGGCCAAGGTGAAAAAAGACGAAATCAGCTACGGCACCTCCGGCCACGCCGGTTCTTCGCATCTCGCAGGTGCCATGTTGGAGAACGCCACCGGCACGCAGATGCTCAACGTGCCTTTCAAGGGCAATGGCCCGGCGCTGATTGAAGTGATGTCCGGGCGCGTCTCGTTCATGTTCTACCCGGCAGTCGGCATTGCGGATCAGGTTGCGGCCAAGCGTCTCAAGGTGCTCGCTGTCGGCACCGCGGCGCCGCACCCGGATTTCCCGGGCGTGCCCACGCTCACCAGCATGGGCATGAAGGAACTCGAAGGTACCGCCCCGTGGGTCGGCGTGCTTGCCCCGGCCGGCACGCCCGCAGCGATTGTCAACCGCCTGTCGGAAGACATGCGCAAGTCGCTCG
>JANLTL010000010.1:0-5762 GCA_031362905.1 Burkholderiales bacterium
GATCTCGGCCGGCAGCAGGCACGCATCGAGGAATGGATCGAGCAGATCGAGTGGCAACCTGAGCGTATGCAGGATCAGGTACGCAGCTTCGTCATAGGCGTTGGAGCTGCCATGCCCGAAGAAGGCTTTGGTGGTGTTGAGCTGCGTGACTGCGTGCCGTAGAAGATCACGGATGGTCCGGAACGGCGGGCTGGAGTCTTTGCGCATGGACTGCAACGCTCAGGCAAGCAACTGAACCAGCGTGTTGCGGTAAATGTCCTTGAGGGGATCTATATCAGCCAGCGCAACATGCTCGTTGAGTTTGTGAATGCTTTCATTGACTGGCCCCAGCTCCGCTACCTCGCGGCTGATGTCCTTGATGAAGCGCCCGTCTGACGTGCCGCCGGTGGTCGAGATTTCAGTATCGACACCGGTCACGGTCTTGATACTCGCTGATAGCGCGTCCACCAATTTGCCGCGCGGCGTGAGGAAAGGGTGGCCCGAGAGCGACCAGGCGATGTCGTAGTCCAGACCATGCCGATCGAGAATGGCATGCACCCGCACCTTGAGGTCGTCGGCGGTGGACTCGGACGAGAAGCGAAAGTTGAAGTCGATCACGACCGCACCCGGGATCACGTTATTGGCGCCGGTGCCACCGTGAATGTTTGACATTTGCCACGCGGTGGGCGCGAAGTATTCGTTACCCGCGTCCCATGTTGTCGAGACCAGCTCAGCCAGCGCCGGCGCTGCCTCGTGTATCGGGTTGCGCCCGAGGTGCGGATAGGCAATGTGGCATTGCACGCCGCGTACCGTGAGTTTGCCGGAGAGCGAGCCGCGGCGGCCATTTTTGACCATGTCACCGAGCCGGTTGACCGCGGTCGGCTCGCCCACGATGCAGTAGTCAATCAATTCATTGCGTGCTTTGAGCGCGCGGACCACTGGCGCGGTACCGTTCACTGACGGGCCTTCTTCATCGGAGGTGATCAGGAAGCCGATCGAACCCGGATGCGCGGGTTGTGCGGCGACAAACTCTTCGCACGCCACCACCATCGCAGCAAGCGATGTTTTCATGTCGGCGGCGCCGCGCCCATAGAGCTTGCCGTCGCGAATCTCGGGCTTGAACGGGTCTGAGTGCCACTGGTCAAGCGGTCCGGTGGGCACCACATCCGTGTGACCGGCGAATACAACAAAGGGTGCCGCGCTGCCGCGCCGCGCGTAAAGATTCTCGACGCGCCCCGCGCCCTCACCAAAGGGCATCGGTTCGAGTTTGAATCCAATTGCAGCGAGACGCTCGCCAATGATTTTCTGGCAGCCACCATCGTCGGGCGTCACTGAGCGCGCGCCGATCAGTTGCAGCGTAAGGGCGAGGGTAGGGGAGGTCATGAAATCAAGCGTTGGTAGTGGTCAGCATCGAATCCGAACAGGCGCGTGCCCTGGTATTCCAGCACTGGCCGCTTGACCAGACTGGGTTGCTCGCAAATCAGGGCGGCTGCGCCAGAAGCCTTGTCCACCATGTGTTTTTGGGCATCATCGAGCGCGCGCCAGGTGGTGCCTTTACGGTTGACCACGCGGTCGGCGGCGGTTTCATCGAGCCACATACTCGCCAGCGCGGCGCTCAATCCCTGCTTCTTGAAATCGTAAAATACATATTCGATATGGTTGGCTTCAAGCCACACGCGTGCCTTTTTCACTTGGTCGCAATTGGGAATGCCGTAGAGTGTGGCTGAGGACTGCTTCGCACCTGCCGCGCCCAGCGCAGCCGAGTGTCCCGCAGTCGGAATACGCTTCGCCGTCATGCGCTACTTGACGTCGTCGGTGATCAGGGTGATCTCGGTAAAAGACGCACCACCACTCTCTTCGACCTTCATCTCTTCGGCCTGCTTGGGCATCTCAACGCCTGCCGGCGCATCGCCGGCGCTCGCCTCAGTATTGTTGAGCAGCCAGATCAGGTTGGAGGGCGAATCGGCGTTGGCCATGCCTTCCTCCTGCGAGATCTTGCCTTCGCGGATCATGCGGAAGAAAGCCTGTTCAAAGGTTTGCGAGCCCGGCGACATTGACTTGTCCATCGCGTCCTTGATTTCGCTGACCTCACCCTTTTCGATCAGCTCGGCGATGTGGCGCGTGTTGAGCATCACCTCAACTGCCGCATAACGCCCGCCCGCCTTGTTGCGAATCAGGCGCTGCGAGATGATGCTTTTAAGCGCGGCACCCAAATCCTGCAACAGTGCCGGGCGATTCTCCAGTGGGTAAAAGCCGATGATGCGATTTAGTGCGTGATAGGAGTTGTTGGCGTGCAGAGTGGCCAGACACAGGTGGCCGGATTGCGCATAGGCAATCGAGGCGGCCATGGTTTCCTTGTCGCGGACTTCGCCAATCAGGATGCAATCGGGTGCCTGGCGTAGCGCATTCTTCAGCGCAATCTTGAAGTCGAGGGTATCGGTACCGACCTCGCGCTGATTGACGATGGATTTTTTGTTCTTGAAAATGAATTCGACCGGGTCTTCAAGTGTGAGGATGTGTCCCGACTTGAGCTCGTTGCGGTAATCCAGCATCGACGCCAGCGAGGTCGACTTGCCGGAGCCGGTGGCGCCCACCATCAGGATCAGCCCGCGCTTCTCCATGATGATTTCCTTGAGGATCTCAGGCAGTTCAAGGGAGTCAATCGGTGGAATGTCGCCAGGGATGTAACGCACTACCACCGCCGGCGTGTTCTTCTGGCGCATGGCGCTGATCCGGAATGCGCCGATGCCCGGCATCGAAAACGCCATGTTCAGCTCGAGCTGCTCTTCGAATTCCTTGATCTGCTTTTCGTTCAGCACTTCGTACAGCAGTTTGGTGATGGTCTCTGAATCCATCACCTGCTGGTTCACCGGTACCGCCACGCCGTTGATCTTGATGTTGATGGGCGACGACACCGACATGAAGATGTCGGAGGCCTTTTTCTCGGCCATCAACTGGAACAAACGCTTCATCGCTGACATGGTGTTCTCCCGCATACAGTGCATTGCGGAGCAGGAAATGTCCTGCATCCGCCCCGGCAGCGCCGGTTGCCAAACAATGGATTTCTAGAGGCGCAGTAATTCGTTGATGCCGGTCTTGGCGCGGGTTTTCGCATCGACCCGCTTGACGATCACGGCGCAATACAAGTTTACCTTTCCGGTCGAGTCGGGCAGGGTGCCTGACACCACCACCGAGCCGGACGGCACGCGGCCGTAGGTGACTTCGCCGGTTTCGCGGTTGTAGATACGCGTGCTCTGGCCGATGTAGACGCCCATCGACAGCACCGAGTTCTCTTCGACGATCACGCCTTCGACCACTTCCGAGCGTGCACCGATGAAGCAGTTGTCTTCGATGATGGTGGGGTTGGCCTGGATCGGCTCGAGCACACCGCCGATGCCAACACCACCCGACAAATGCACGTTCTTGCCGATTTGCGCGCACGAGCCGACGGTGGCCCAGGTATCGACCATGGTGCCCTCATCGACATAGGCGCCGATGTTGGTGTAGGACGGCATCAGTACCACGTTTTTGGCGATATAGGCGCCGCGCCGCGCCACGGCTGGGGGAACCACGCGCACGCCCGTGGCCTTCATTTGCTCTTCGTTGAGATGCGCAAACTTGGTCTGCACTTTGTCGTAAAAGCCGAGATCACCAGCATGCATCGGTGCATTGTCAGCAAGGCGGAAAGACAGCAGTACCGCTTTCTTGAGCCACTGGTGCGTCACCCAGTCCCCGTTGATTTTCTCGGCGACGCGTACGCGCCCTTTGTTCAGGTCGCCAATCACCGCGTCTACCGCGTCCTTGACTTCTTGCGGATGTTTGGCCGGAGAAAATTCAGTGCGCTTTTCCCAGGCTTCGTTGATCAGTTGTTCAAGTTGCGCCATGTGATTTCCTGTTGACTTAAAGAGAGTTGCAAAACTGCACAATGCGCCTGGCCGCTTCGATGCACTCGGCTGGCTCGGCAACCAGCGCCATGCGTACGTAGCCGTCACCCGGGTTGTGGCCGGGGCTGCCCCCGGCCCTGGCGCCGGATTGGTCCGCACCGGACGCGCGTGCCAAATAGCTACCCGGCAGCACGGTGACGCCTTGTGCGGCATATAACTGCCGCGCGAATTCGACATCCGAGCCGTTCGCGCATGTCTTTGGCGTTCTGGCCCAGAGATAAAACGATGCATCGGGCATATCGACATCGAGGGCCGTCTTGAGCAAGGGGACGACCGCTGCAAATTTCTCCGCGTAGAGGCGCCGGTTCTCCACCACATGCATCTCGTCGTTCCAGGCGGCTGTGCTGGCGGCCTGTACGGCGAGACTCATGGCGCTGCCGTGGTAGGTGCGGTACAGCAAGAACTGTTTGAGAATGGCGGCATCGCCGGCCACGAAGCCGGAGCGCATGCCCGGCACGTTGGAGCGTTTCGACAGGCTGGAAAACATCACAAGCCGCTCAAAGCTGCGCCCGAGTTTTTGCGCAGCTTCCAGACCACCCAAGGGTGGCGATCCTTCGTCAAAATAAATTTCCGAATAGCACTCGTCGGAAGCGATGATGAAGCCGTATTGATCTGACAGCGCAAACACTTCGTGCCAGTCGTCGAGCGTCATCACGGCACCGGTCGGGTTGCCAGGCGAGCAGACGAACAGCAGTTGCGTTGTGCGCCACACCTCAGCGGGCACAGCGGAGAAATCACAGGCGTAATTGCGCGCTGCGCTCACCGGTACAAAGTGCGCACGTGCACCGGCCAAAATCGCCGCGCCTTCGTAAATCTGGTAGAACGGGTTGGGACACACCACCGTGGCACCACTCTGGCCTGGATCCACGACGGTCTGCGTCAACGCGAACAGCGCCTCGCGTGAGCCATTGACCGGCAGCACCTGCGTCATCGCGTCAATGCCGCTGATCCGGTAGCGGCGTTCGAGCCACGCGCCAATCGAGCGGCGCAGCGCCTCGCTGCCTGCAGTGGCAGGGTAGCTCGCGAGGCCTTTGAGATTGCCGGTGAGCGCGGTCTTGATGAAGTCCGGTGTCGGATGTTGCGGCTCACCAATGCCCAAACTGACCGGCTTTATGCCCGTCGGTGGCGTGATCGACGAAAATAGCAAACGCAGCTTCTCAAACGGGTATGGCTGCAGCAGGGCGAGACGCGGATTCATCGCGCAATTATAAAGCCCCACCTTCGCGCTATTACACGTATCGCACCACCCTCGTCCACGTGTGATCCGCGTTTTCCCCTCTCAAAACAGCATGCATCTGCCCGCCGCCAATGTGTTTGCCCTGCTCACCGGCGCGTTGATCTGGGGTCTGGTGTGGTATCCCTACCGCTTCCTGCGCGCGGATGGCCTGGCTGCCGCGTGGGCGACAGTATTTACCTACGGTTTTGCCTGGATTGTGATCACAGCGCTGTTCCACCGCCGCGTGCGCGCGGTGCCGTTGACCAGCATCCTGCTATGGGTCGGGCTGGCGGCGGGATGCGCCAATGTCGGGTTTCTGATTGCGGCGATCTACGGACAGGTTGCGCGCGTGGTGTTGCTGTTTTACATCGCACCAGTGTGGACCGTGCCGTTGGCTTGGTGGTTGTTGCGTGAAGCGCCGTCGCGCCACACCCTGCCAGCGACTGCCATTGCGCTGACCGGTGCTGCCGTGATGCTGTGGAATCCTGAGCTTGGCATGCCGTGGCCGCGCGATTGGGCCGAGTGGCTGGGCCTCGCATCGGGCGTGGCATTTGCGCTGGCCAATGTGCTGATCCGCAAAACTGGCGGCATCGACACCGGCGTGCGCTCGTTCTACATCTTCG
>JANLTL010000643.1:0-1886 GCA_031362905.1 Burkholderiales bacterium
GCATGTTGTCGAGCAGGTCGACGCCATAGCTCATCAGGCAGCCCGCCTCGGCAAGAACGCCATACGGTGCCGACACCGGCAAGCGCTGTTGCAAGGCCAATTGGGCAATCTGCCCGCTCTGCTGCACGTACAGTGGCGACGGCAGCACCAGCACTGCGTTCACCTTCTGTTGGCGCATCGAAGCAAAGGCGTGGTCAATCGCTTGCGGCGTCGACGCATACAGCGGCACGATGGTGGCGCCAAGCTGCAAGCCGGCTTGCTGCAAATCACCGAACTCGGCCCGAAGCGCCTGGAGATGCTGCTCGCCATGACGGCAAGTCCGTCATCCCGCGCGGCGGCAAGTCCGGCATCCCTCCCGGCGCCCGCCAGGACGCGCAAGGCGTCACGCGTGGCCGTGCTCGGATTTGCCGCCATCCCGACCGTCACGAGGGCGTTGGGTGATTTGCAGGAAGCCGGCTTGCAACTTGGCGCCACGATCGTGCCGCTGTATGCGTCGACGCCGCAAGCGATTGACCAGGCCTTTGCTTCGATGCGCCAACAGAAGGTGAACGCAGGGCTGGTGCTGCCGTCGCCATTGTTCGTGCAGCAGAGCGGGCAGATTGCCCAATTGGCCCTGCAACAGCGCTTGCCGGTGTCGGCACCGTATGGCGTTCTTGCCGAGGCGGGCTGCCTGATGAGCTATGGCGTCGACCTGCTCGACAACATGCGGCTTGCGGCAGTTTTGGTGGACAAAATTTTCAAGGGTGCGAAGCCGGCTGACCTGCCTGTCGAGCAGCCGACCAAGTTTGAACTGGTGATCAACGGCAAGACCGCGAAGGCATTGGGGTTGAAGATTCCGCAGGCGCTGCTGATCAGTGCTGACAAGGTGATTGAGTGAAGCAGCGCGATTCGCACGTCACGAAGGCTTGCAACCATCGGCCTACAACCCCTGGTGCAAGCCATTCTTCAGCGTATCTCAGAGAAAGAACCGCATGAACATTCGCCGCACGCTCATCCTGGCTCTTGCTGCCACCGCGCTTGTCTCGTCATTCACGTCGTTTGCCCAGCAGCCGGCCGGCCCGGCGGACAAAGTCTGGCGCGTCGGTTTTCTCTCCGCCAGCAAACGCCCGGCATCGATCGACGCGCACTTTATCGGCGCCTTTGCGCGCGGCATGCGCGAGCTCGGCTATGTGGAAGGCAAGAACCTCACGATCGAATACCGCTTCGCCGAGAACCGGCCCGAGTCGCTCGATGTTCTCGCGACCGAATTGGTGAAGCTGAAGGTCGATGTGATCGTGATCCAGGGCTCGCCCCCGACTATCGCGGCGCAAAAAGCCACCTCGACCATACCGCTGGTGTTCGTCGGCCCCGGCGACCCGGTGCGCAGCGGCCTGGTCAAAAGCCTGGCGCGGCCGGGCGGCAATACCACCGGGGTATCGAGCAACACCACCGAGATCGCCGGCAAGCGCCTGCAACTTCTGCTTGAGATGACGGCCGGCGTCGTGCCGAAAATTTCGCGCGTGGCCGTGCTGACCGACCCGCGTAACCCGGCCGGCAACCAGAGTTACGAGCAGGTGCGCATGGCGGCGGAAAAACTCGGCGTCGCGCTGGTGCGCATGGAAGTGAGCACGCCGCAGGACATTGACAACGCCTTCGCAGCGATGAAGCGCGACAAGGCCGGCGCGGTGTATGTGCCGCTTGACGCCTTGTTTCAGCAGCAGAACGACCAGATCGCGCAATTGGCGCTCCAGCACCGGCTGCCGTGCATGGGCGTTGACCGCAGGATTGCCCAAGCCGGCTGTCTGATGAGCTATGGCAGCAGCTCGGAAGACCGGTACCGCTACGCCGCCACCTACGTCGACAAAATCTTCAAGGGCCGCTCGCCGAGTGAGCTGCCAGTGGAGGAG
>JANLTL010000661.1:0-16781 GCA_031362905.1 Burkholderiales bacterium
ACTGCATCATCGTCTGTTCGATTGAAAATCTTGATCCGATGGGCGTCCACACCGGCGATTCGATTACCGTGGCCCCGGCGCAGACCCTGACCGACAAGGAATACCAGGTGATGCGCAACGCCTCGTTCGCGGTTCTACGCGAAATCGGCGTCGATACCGGCGGCTCCAATGTGCAGTACGCGATCAATCCGCAAAATGGCCGCATGATCGTGATCGAGATGAATCCGCGCGTATCGCGCTCGTCCGCTCTGGCGTCAAAGGCGACGGGTTTTCCGATCGCAAAAATCGCTGCCAAGCTGGCGGTGGGGTACACGCTTGACGAACTCAAGAACGACATCACCGGCGGCGCTACGCCCGCTTCGTTTGAACCCTCGATTGACTATGTGGTAACCAAGGTACCGCGATTTGCCTTCGAGAAATTCAAGGAAGCTGACTCGCGCCTGACGACGCAAATGAAGTCGGTCGGCGAAGTCATGGCAATGGGCCGTACTTTCCAGGAGAGTTTCCAGAAGGCGCTGCGCGGCCTGGAGGTCGGTGTCGATGGCATGAATCAAAAAACGACAGACCGCAAAGCAATAGAAGAAGAGCTCGGAGAGCCGGGACCGGAGCGCATCTGGTATGTGGGCGATGCGTTCGAGAACGGCTTTTCACTCGAAGAAGTCCACCGCCTCACCAGCATTGACCCGTGGTTTCTGGCGCAGATCAAGGACATCATCGACGAAGAGATGCGCCTTGACGATATCGCGCTCGACGGAATCGACGCCAGCGAAATGTTCCGCTTGAAGCGCAAGGGTTTTTCCGACCGGCGGCTTGCCAAATTATTCAAGACCGACGAGGCGGCGGTGCGCAATCACCGTCATGGCCTCGGCGTGCGCCCGGTCTACAAACGGGTCGATACCTGTGCGGGGGAATTTGCCACGCGCACCGCTTATCTGTACTCGACTTACGAAGAAGAGTGCGAAGCGCAGCCAACCAACGCCAAGAAAATCATGATCCTTGGTGGCGGTCCGAACCGCATCGGCCAGGGCATTGAATTTGACTACTGCTGCGTGCACGCCGCCCTCAGTTTGCGTGAAGACGGGTTCGAGACCATCATGGTCAACTGCAATCCCGAAACCGTCTCGACCGATTACGACACCTCGGATCGTCTGTATTTCGAGCCGGTCACGCTCGAAGACGTGCTCGAAATCGTGGACAAGGAAAAACCGGTTGGGGTGATCGTCCAGTACGGTGGCCAGACGCCCCTCAAACTTGCCAAGGCGCTAGAAGCCAATGGCGTGCCGATCATCGGCACCAGCCCTGAGTCGATTGATATCGCCGAGGATCGCGAGCGTTTTCAGAAGTTCCTGCACGAACTCAAACTCAGGCAGCCGCCAAACCGCACTGCGCGCACCGAAGCCGATGCCATCAAGCACGCGCAGGAGATCGGCTACCCGCTGGTGGTGCGACCCAGCTACGTGCTCGGCGGGCGCGCAATGGAAATTGACAATGAGCAGGGCGATCTTGAGCGCTATATGCGCGAGGCGGTAAAGGTCTCGCACGATTCGCCGGTGCTGCTGGACCGTTTCCTGAATGACGCCATCGAAGTTGATGTCGATTGCATTTGCGATGGCCAACTGGTCATGATTGGCGGCATCATGGAGCACATTGAAGAGGCGGGCGTGCATTCGGGTGATTCGGCCTGTTCGCTGCCGCCGTATTCGCTTTCCGAAGAATTGCAACAAGAGCTACGGGTGCAGACGGCAACGATGGCCCGGGCGCTCAAGGTAGTTGGCTTGATGAATGTGCAATTTGCGATCAAGGTTGAAAATGGTCGCGACGTGGTCTATGTGCTTGAAGTCAATCCGCGCGCCTCGCGCACCGTGCCCTACGTCTCGAAGGCCACCGGCTTGTCGTTAGCCAAGATCGGCGCGCGTGCGATGGCCGGGAAAACGCTGGATGCGCAGGGAGTCATCAGGCGCGATGCGGGCCGTGTGGGCGCCGCTGAGACTGCGAGCCAGGTGCAGCGCGAAGTGCAGCCGCCCTATTTTTCGGTGAAAGAGGCCGTGTTTCCGTTCACCAAGTTTCCTGAGGTGGACCCGCTGCTCGGGCCGGAAATGAAGTCTACCGGGGAAGTCATGGGCGTCGGTGCGACTTTTGGCGAGGCTTTCATCAAGAGCCAACTCGCCGCTGGTGTGAAGCTGCCGCAGGTTGGCACTGTGTTCATCAGCGTGCGCGATGCTGACAAGCCCAAGGCGGTGGAAGTGGCGCGCCAAATGTCAGAGTTGGGCTTTGGGCTCGTCGCCACACGCGGCACGGCGGCGCTGCTGGAAAGACACGGCATCCCGGTACGCATGGTCAACAAGGTCAAGGAAGGCCGCCCTCACATCGTGGACATGATCAAGAACCGCGAGGTGGTCCTGGTGATCAACACCACCGAGTCACGCAAAGGCGTGATCGCCGATTCTCGTCTGATCCGCGTGTCTTCCTTGCAGGCACGCGTGCCGTACTTCACGACCATCGCCGGAGCGCGGGCGGCGTGCATGGGAATGGCCGGCATGCACGAGTTGACGCCCTATGATTTGCATGGCCTGCATGGCCAAATTGTGCATGCCGCTTCGGTAGCCGCTGCGCGGTCTTCCGACACAACACCTCAGAGCGCAATGGCGTAAGGATCAAGGCAATTTTCCTGCGGGCGCGCCGAGGCGTGTTTGCTATCACCTGACGAAAGAGACGACGACATGGCCGCATCCGTTCCAATGACCACGCTGGGCGCAGTGAAACTGCGCGAAGAGTTGCAGCGCCTCAAGTCGGTTGAGCGCCCCTCGGTGATCAACGCAATCTCCGAGGCGCGTGCCCAGGGCGATTTGTCGGAGAACGCTGACTATGACGCCGCCAAAGAGCGTCAAGGCTTCATCGAGGGCCGCATAGCGGAGATTGAAGGCAAGTTATCGATGGCGCAAATCATCGACCCCAAGTCGCTGGTCAACGAAGACCGTGTCGTATTTGCTGCCACCGTGACACTTGAAGATGTCGTCTCGGGCGAGAAGGTCACCTATCAGATCGTCGGTGAAGACGAGGCCGACCTGAAAGTGAACAAGATCTCAATCAATTCACCGATTGCGCGGGCCCTGATCGGCAAGTCGGAAGGCGATGTGGCTACCGTTCGTGCACCAGGTGGCGAGCGCGAAGTCGAAATTGGCGAAATCAAGTTCGTTTGATGCGTGCTTTGACCCGCGGTGTGGTGCGCGGTGCGGTCTTGACAGTCGACCGACCCGCGAGTTTGCCGTCCGGCTTGGTGGTGGCCTGCTGAGCCAATTGTTTTTTGGTCTTGCGCGGACCGGCGGGGCGGCGTAATTTGAGCGCTGCCGCCACCGCAGCAGGGTCTACCGGTTTGGCCCGGTAGAGCACCATCAGTTTGCCGATGTGCTGGACGGGGGCGCACGTGAGTGTGGCGCAAATGGATTCGTAGGCTGCAACGCGCGCGGCGCGATCGTCACCGGTCATGCGCACCTTGATCAGTTCGTGACTCTTGATGGCACTATCAATTTCGCGCATGACCGCAGGGGTCAGGCCGGCGTCGCCGATCAGCACCACGGGACTGAGATGGTGCGCACGCGCCTTGAGGGCCTTGCGTTCCAGGGGAGATAATGGGGTCATGATGATGTCTTTCGAACAACGCAAGTAAGGGCGCGAGTTTAAGCCGGGAAGTAGCTTTATGGAACGCCGCATCAAAGGAGATGTCAAACCAACGCGCAGCAATTCGTCGAATCGCTGGATGCACGAGCACGTCACCGACCCCTATGTGCAGCAGGCAAAGAAGCTTGGTTACCGCTCGCGCGCTGCGTTCAAGATTATCGAGATTGATGAAAAATTCAAATTGTTCCGGCGTGGCATGACGGTGGTGGATTTGGGCGCTGCGCCAGGCGGGTGGTCACAAATCGGGGCGCCGCGCGTGGGTGCCAATGCCGGTACGCAGGCTGCGGGCAGGGTGGGCAGGCAGGCCGACACCAGGGCAGCGCTGCGCGCGGCGGCGCCGGCACCCCAGGCCGCAGCATCGGCCGGCGCGCACCCGGCTGCCAAGACTGGCACCGGCCGCGTGATCGCCATCGATTTGCTGGAAATGCAGGGTCTCGCAGGCGTTGAGTTCGTTCAGGCCGATTTCACCACTCAAGAAGGGCTGTCGGCCGTCGTTGACTGTTTGGGCGGCGAATCATCGAAGGTTGACCTTGTAATGTCCGATATGTCGCCCAATATCTCAGGAATTGCCATTTCGGATCATGCCAAAAGCATGTATTTGTGCGAGATTGCGCTTGAGTTTGCAGGGACCTTTCTCAAACCGGATGGTGCTTTCGTCGTCAAGAGCTTTCAAGGTGCCGGTTTTACCGAATTTTTGCAAGCCATGCGTGCTGCCTTTCGCGAAGTCAAGTCACTCAAGCCAAAGGCGTCGCGGGATCGCAGTGCTGAAATGTATCTGGTAGGGCGCGGACTGCGCGCCCCCGCGCTGTAAGCGTTGTGGCGCAAAGGGGGCGGTACAATGTCGGCAAGGAATAGGCAATGCAGAAGACCATGCAGTACAGCGAAATTCTCGCCGCAATAGTCCCACTACCCTGGGCAAAGGAGTTGCTTTGAATAACGCATTCGGAAAAGTCGCAGTTTGGCTGGTGATCGCGCTGGTGCTGTTCACCGTATTCAAGCAATTCGGCGCGGGCCAGACCACCGGGGCCACGCACCTGAGCTACTCTGATTTTCTTGAACAGGTCAAGGCCGGCCAGATCAAGAGTGCCATCATCGATGATCGCTCGATCACGGCGACTACCACCGATGACAAAAAGGTGCGCACCACCATTACTTATCTGGACCGCGGCCTGATCGGCGACCTCGTCAAGTACGGCGTCAAATTCGACGTGCGCGCCGACGAAGAAAAGCCCTTGTTGCTGTCGATTTTCATTTCGTGGTTTCCGATGCTGCTCTTGATCGGTGTGTGGATTTTCTTCATGCGCCAGATGCAGGGTGGTGGTCGCGGTGGCGCTTTCTCATTTGGCAAGAGCAAGGCGCGCATGCTTGACGAGTCGAACAACACCGTGACCTTTGCCGATGTCGCTGGCTGCGACGAAGCCAAGGAAGAGGTGTCGGAGTTTGTCGATTTCCTCAAGGACCCATCGAAGTTTCAAAAATTGGGCGGGCGCATTCCCCGCGGCGCTCTGATGGTCGGCTCGCCCGGTACCGGCAAAACCCTGCTTGCCCGTGCGATTGCGGGCGAAGCGAAAGTGCCGTTCTTCTCGATCTCAGGGTCGGATTTTGTCGAGATGTTTGTTGGCGTCGGCGCAGCGCGGGTGCGCGACATGTTCGACAACGCGAAAAAGCATGCCCCGTGCATCATCTTCATCGACGAGATCGATGCGGTCGGTCGCCAGCGCGGCGCCGGTCTCGGCGGCGGCAATGACGAGCGCGAGCAGACCTTGAATCAGATGCTGGTCGAGATGGATGGCTTCGAGACTGGCACCGGCGTCATCGTCATTGCTGCGACCAACCGCCCCGATGTGTTGGACCCGGCGCTTCTGCGCCCCGGACGTTTTGATCGTCAGGTGGTGGTGCCGCTGCCGGATATCCGTGGCCGTGAGCAGATTCTCGGTGTCCACATGCGCAAAGTGCCCCTGGCACCTGATGTGAAAGGCGACATCCTTGCGCGCGGCACGCCTGGAATGTCCGGTGCCGATCTCGCCAATCTGGTCAACGAAGCTGCCCTGTTCGCTGCGCGCCGCAACAAGCGTCTGGTGGACATGGACGACTTCGAGATGGCCAAAGACAAGATCATGATGGGGTCCGAGCGACGCACCATGGTGATGGACGACGAGGAAAAGAGGAACACGGCCTATCACGAGGCTGGCCACGCCCTGATCGGCAAGCTCCTGCCCAAGTGCGACCCGGTGCATAAAGTGACCATCATTCCGCGTGGGCGCGCCCTCGGCGTGACGCTTTCCTTGCCGGAACGCGACAAGTATTCTTACGACCGCGAGTTCATGCTGGCCAAGATTGCCATGTTGTTTGGCGGGCGGATTGCGGAAGAAGTGTTTATGCATCAAATGACCACTGGGGCCTCCAACGACTTCGAGCGCGCCACAGGGATGGCGCGCGACATGGTGACGCGTTACGGCATGAGCGACAAGCTCGGGCCGATGGTCTATGCCGAGAACGAGGGTGAAGTGTTCCTCGGTCGCTCGGTGACGCGCACAACGCAAATGTCGGAGACAACGATGCAGGCAGTCGATGGCGAAATTCGCCGCATCATCGATGAGCAGTATGCTTTGGCGCGCAAGCTGATTGAAGGCAACCGTGACAAGATGGAAGCGATGGCCAAGGCGCTGCTTGATTGGGAAACCATCGATGCGGAACAAATCGAGGACATCATGCAAGGCCGCGCGCCACGTGCGCCCAAGCCTGCCGCGCCGGTAGTGCAGCCGCCTCCGAGCACGCCGCCCTCTGGCACGGCGCCGGCTACACCGCCGGCACCGCCCGCTGCGGTGGCCTGAGGCAGGCCACGGCTGCGATGCGCCGGACCGGGCAACCAGTCCGGCGTTTTCTTTTTTGCCTTCCATTTCTGTTGGGACTCGCATGATCCTGCGCGCGGCGACGTTCACGCTTGATCTGAGGCGCCCACACATCATGGGGGTGATCAACGTCACACCGGATTCCTTCTCCGACGGAGGGGATCAGTTCGATGTGGTGCGGGCGATCGAACATGCGCAGCGGCTGGTCGACGAAGGTGCTGACATTCTTGATATCGGCGGCGAATCATCGCGCCCGGGCGCAGCGTCATTGCCGCTCAATGAGGAGTTACGCCGCGTGTTGCCGGTGATTGAGGCCTGCGTGAAATTCGGCAAACCGGTGTCGGTCGATACCTGCAAGCCTGACGTGATGCGTGCGGCAGTGGCGGCAGGCGCGTCGATGCTTAACGACATTTGGGCCTTTCAGAGGGAAGGCGCCCTGGAAGCCGCTCTGGAAGCGGCTCTTCAAGGGGTGGCCCTCTGTGCCATGCACATGCAGCGCGATCCCGCGACCATGCAGGACAACCCGCGCTACGATGATGTTGTGGCAGAAGTGAAGCAGTTCCTCGCGCAACGCATTGACGCCATGGTGCAAGCTGGTGTACCGCGCGCGCAAATTGTGATTGACCCGGGCTTTGGCTTCGGCAAAACCGTAGACCACAACCTGGCCTTGCTGCGCCATCTTGACCAATATGCCGCGCTGGGCGTGCCAGTGCTGGCCGGCTTGTCGCGCAAATCTACCATCGGCCGCTTAACCGGTCGCAATGAAGCCAAAGACCGTATTCACGGCAGTGTGGCTGCCGCACTGATTGCTGCTCAGAACGGTGCGACAATCCTGCGGGTTCACGATGTGGCGGCGACGCGCGATGCACTCGCGGTACTCGCAGCAGTCAATGCGCATGCTGCCGAGGAATCGCAGATACTCCAATGACCAGAAAATATTTCGGCACCGATGGTATTCGCGGCGAGGTTGGTGCTTCGCCCATCACACCGGACTTCGTGCTGCGCCTGGGTTACGCGGCCGGGCGCGTGCTGGCGAGTGCCGTACATCCCGCCGCGCCAGGTGGTGGTCACGTGCTTGAACGTCCTGCAGTGGTCATCGGCAAGGACACGCGCGTCTCCGGTTACATGCTTGAAGCAGCGCTCGAGGCAGGCTTTGCCGCTGCGGGGGTAGACGTGATGTTGGTCGGTCCGATGCCGACACCCGCAGTTGCGTATCTTGCGCGAGTACTGCGTGCCTCGGCTGGCGTGGTCATTAGCGCCAGTCACAACCCGTTTCAGGACAATGGCATCAAGTTTTTCTCCGGCAAAGGCCTGAAGCTGCCCGATGCGGTCGAACACGAGATTGAAGCGCAGCTCGATCAGCCAATGGGCTGCGCCAGTTCCACCTCCATCGGCAAGGCGCGCCGCATCGATGACGCCGAAGGGCGCTACATCGAGTTTTGCAAAAGCACTTTCCCGGCTGAACTGGACTTGCGCGGTCTCAACATCGTGGTCGATTGCGCCCATGGCGCGGCTTATCACATCGCGCCCAAGTTGCTCAGCGAACTCGGCGCCCAGGTAAGCGCCATCGGCGTGCAGCCCGACGGCTTCAACATCAATGCGCGCGTTGGCGCAACCCATCCGCAGGCGATGGTGGCCGAAGTGAAAGCGCGCGGGGCTGATCTTGGCATTGCGCTTGATGGCGATGCTGACCGCCTGATCATGTGCGACGCACATGGCCGCCTCTACGACGGCGATGAACTGCTCTACATCATTGTGCGCGAGCGCGCTTCGCGAGGAGCGGTCAAGGGCGTGGCCGGCACCCAAATGACAAACCTTGCCTTCGAGCAGGCGATGGCCCTGCTCAATATCCCGTTCGCCCGCGCGAAGGTGGGTGACCGTCATGTGCTCGAACTCCTGCACCAGAAGGGCTGGCTCTACGGTGGCGAAAATTCGGGACACATTTTGTGCCTGGATTGCCACACGACGGGAGACGGTCTGATCTCGGCCTTGCAGGTGCTTGCCGCCTTGCGCACCACAAATCAGACACTGGCCGCGGCGGGTGCGGCGCTTCGGCTTTTTCCGCAGGTGCTCAAGAATGTGCGGCTCAGCGATGAATCGACTTGGCAAGGCAATGCCGAATTACAGGCGGCAGTCAAGGATGCCGAGATGAGGCTTGCTGGGCGTGGGCGCGTCCTGCTGCGCCCCTCGGGCACCGAACCTTTGCTGCGCGTGATGGTGGAAGGGGAAGATGCTGGCCTCGTTGAGTCATTGGCCGCAGGCATTGCGGCCGTGGCCGCCGTCTAGGCCGAAGTCACACTCGAGGCGCGCAGCGCCCGCCATACGGTCAATCGTTCTGTCGCTGGTCTGTCGCCAAGACGCGCATACGCGGCAGCGAGTGTGTCTTCAAACAAATCGCGTTGCGCACCGCTGCCGCCCAGACGCACAATCTGGCCCAAATTGGCTTCGATGAGTCCAACGCTGCGCGCTGCATCACCGCTGCGTTGCGCATGCAGCGCATGACAGAGTGCGACTACCCCCGGGCCCGCCGGCAGGCGACCAGCGGCGAGGGCGATTTCCAGTTGTTGCAACAGGGTATCGAATCCGGTCTGCTCACCCCCGGCGGCGTAAAGTGCGGCTACATGCACGTCGAGAAACGCCACCGTCGCCTGATATTGGCGCGCCTTGACAAACTGGCAGAGCGTTTGCCATCGCTCGACGCCGCAAGTGTATCCAGCTGTTTCGATCCGCCACAGCAACGACACCGCGTCGGACAAGGCGGTGATCAAAGGCGCCGTTGCTACGGTGGGGGCGAGAAAGCGGTCGTAGGTGTCAAGTGCGTCGTCAACGCGCCCGGCGGCAAGGGCGCCGAGCGCAGCGTGCCAGCGCAAATGGTTGTGCAACAGCGCGCGCTGCCCGTAATGTTGCGTCAGCCCGTCAAGCCGCCCCACGGCCTCGGCGGCGCGGCCTTGCTCATAGCTGAGGTGGGCAAAAGCGTGCACTGCGTTGGCGTTGGCGCCATTGAGTTCGAGTGCGCGCTCGACATGACGCTCGCCCGCGCGCAGCGATCCGGTCTCGATATGTCCCCAGCCCAGATAGCCAAGAAACCACCAGTCGTCGCCGTAGGCCGGTGCCAGGCGCTCACACAACGCAAGCCGCACGCCGTCATGATCAGGCCGCCCGCTGAACGCGAGCAGCCCGAATGCACCCAGCGCCAGGCCGAGTACCAGTGCATCTCGCGGGTACTCGTTGACGTGCGCCAATAGCAGGCCCAGGGCATCGGTGGCGCGGCCGTCCATGGCAGCGGCGAGCACGGCGACATGCTGCTGCTCACGCAGCGAGACGCCAGTGCTCCCAGATTGCGCGGCAAGCAAAGCGTGCGCGGTTGCAATCGACGTGCGCGCATCAGCCGCACGGCCCCATGACTGGTGATGACGTGCCAGCGCCGCGTGGGCCATGGCGAACCCGGGGTCGAGCGCCAACGCTGCAATGAACTCAGTGTCTGCACCCGGTTGATTCGACAGCAGCAGATCGACGCCTGCCACGTAGTGTTCACAAGCGGCAGTGGAGGGGGAGGAGAGGGCGAGGCCGTAGCGGTCAGTCTGCATTGCGGATGCGATAGGGGGTTTGCGCGGAAGGTCATTATCTCCCGCTGCACGGCGCGGGATTGCGGCTGTGACGCAAAGGCCACACTGCCGTTGCCGTCTTTCAACGTCATCACCTCAGCTTGTTATTCGAATCGCCCCGGCATAAAATCCGACTAAATCAATCGGGAATTATTCTGTCCCCAGCAAAGCCTCCATCATGTTCGCTGCCATTCGTGAAGACATCACTAGCGTATTTGAGCGCGATCCCGCTGCGCGTTCGGTCTGGGAGGTGCTTACCTGCTATCCGGGTCTGCATGCGCGCACTTTGCATCGGGTGGCCAATTGGTTTTGGCGGCACGGTTTCAAGTGGTTCGGGCGTTTTATTTCGCACATTGCGCGCTGGCTGACCGGTATCGAGATTCATCCTGGCGCGACCATCGGGCGGCGCTTTTTTATCGACCACGGCATGGGTGTGGTGATCGGCGAGACAGCAGAAATTGGCGATGATGTGACGCTGTATCACGGAGTTACCCTCGGCGGCACTTCCTGGAACCATGGCAAACGTCATCCAACGCTCAAAGACCGCGTCGTAGTGGGCGCAGGCGCCAAGGTACTCGGGCCGATCACGATTTTTGAAGACGGCAAGGTCGGCTCCAACGCGGTGGTCGTGAAGGATGTGCCGGCAGGTGCCACAGCCGTTGGCATTCCGGCACGCATCATCGAGGGCGAGTCCGCGGTCAAGCGCGAAGAGCACGCGGCCAAGTTGGGCTTCTCGGCCTACGCGGTGACTGGCAGCGAAGACGACCCGATCGCCAAAGCGCTCAATGGTTTGCTCGATCACGGCGCGGCGACCGATCAGAAAGTGGAGTTGCTGCTCGCCCGTCTCGAACAACTCGAAACCGAGTTGAAGCAGCGTGACGCCGCCGATGCAGGTGAGGGCAAGGTGGTTGCGCATGCCTTCGGCGCGCGCTCGAAGAACGTGGCCAGCGGTTGAGCGGCTCGCAACACCGACAGCAACGCCCGTCCGGGGATGACTTCTCCCTGCGGCGCTAACGCAGTGTTTTCATGCTCTGCGTGAGATCCAGATCAATCGAGCTCTCATCCAGCGCCGCCTCACGGAACAGAACCACCAGCAACACCAGCAACACGGGCCCGATGATGAGGCCAACGATACCCATGGTGGCGACGCCGCCGAAGATGCCGAACAAAATCGCGAGGAAGGGGAGCTGCGTGCCGCCTTGAATCAACACCGGCCGCACCAGATAGTCGGCCAGCATCACGATCACGGTGCCGATGATGAACACCGCAAACGCCGCCACCGTGTGATCCCCGGCGAACAGCGCAAAACCGATCAGCGCGAACATCAGGGGCGCCGCCATCGGGATGAAAGCGATCACCGCCGCCACCACGCCGAGCGTCACGGCAGACGGCACGCCGCAGGCCCACAGCAACAGGGACAAGAGGATCGCTTCGGCAAATCCCACAATCACGATGCCATTGACCGCCGCGCGCATCGCGCCCGGCAACTGAAACACATACGAAGGCCAGCGCTTTTCCAGCCACTTGTAGCCCATCTGGTTGATCCACGCGCTGATCGAGCGGCCATCCTGATAAAAGAAATACAGGATCCACAGCGCAAACATCAAGGTGGCAAGGCGCGACGTAAGATCGAGAAACACTGTCTGCGCCATATTGCGGATCAAATCGAGTTGCGCCTCCAGGATGCTCGACAGTTGCTTCGGACTGGCCAGGTACTTGTTCCAGTACTGCACCAGCCAGTCGCTGACAAACGGCATTTTGGTCAGTACATTGGGCGCAGGCCGGCCATAGGTATCGGCGTCGATCAAAAAGCTGGTGATGCTGTAAATGTCCTGCGATAAAAACACGACCAACAACGCCATTGGGCCGACCAGAAACAAGAGCACCAGCGTGGTGGAGCAGGCCGCTGCGAGTCCATGCCGGTGCTGCAGGCGGATCAGGATTTTTTCATGCAGTGGCCAGGTCGCCACCGCCAGAATCGCCGCCCAGATGATCGCCAGCACAAACGGCGAGAGCACGACATACGCGCCTAGCAAAATGCCCGCGGTGAACAGGATGCTCACGAGCAGCTTGGCGTTTTGGGGGCCTCCCTGGTAGGACATGGTCAACTTTCTGAGGGTCAAGCCGGCAGCTCACGGGAGCACAGACTGCGCGGCAACAGATGGGTACCGCAGGTGTGATTGTAGCGACGCCAGCGCGTGGGGTAAATCATCATCGTCAGGCCAACTGGATGCCCGGTTGAAACCTGCCGGCGGGGCATCGCTGCGGAGTGCTGACAGCATAACCAGACGCCAGCCCTTTGGCCGGTGGCTCTACCAAGTTGGTATCGTGTGTTTTGTGAAGTATTTACATTCGGGGTGTAATAGTTTTGTTGACGGGAAGCCCATCTCGAGGACGATAGGGGATGCCGAAACAGACATAGCCTCTAAACGCGAGCGTACCTCCACGGCAAATGCAGGAAACGAAAACGAATGATCAGGGAGTGGCAAGCGATTCTGGGTTGACGAGCCTGGCGCTTCTGGCGCGCTATCACGGCCAAGCGGCCGAGCCGGCGCAAATGCGGCACGACCTGGGTCTTTCGATCGCGGCGACCTGCGAAGACCCGCTGCTGGCCGCCAAACGCCAGCAGCTTCGCGCCCGTAGCGGCCCAGTCGATCTCAAGAGAGCCGTCGATGGCAAGAGCTCCCGCTGCCTTGTATCGTCGAGCTATTTGGAGCACTCCTGGTAGAAAAAGTAGAGCACCCAGAGTGCAAACAACAGCGTGGCCAGACGCGAGCTGAGGTCGAAGAACACCGATTGCGCGGCCGAGCGGATCACGTCGAGCTGGGCTTCGAGAATGCTGGAAAGCTGCTTGGGCGCGGCGAGGTACTTGTTCCAGTACTGGATCAGCCAGTCGCTGACAAACGGCATCTTGTACAACACCTGCGGCGCCGCCTTGCCGTAGGTGTCGGCATCGATGAGGTAGGTGGTGAAGTAATAGACATCCTGCGAGAGGAACACCAGCAGCAGGGCCATCTGGCCCACCAGGAAAAACAGCACCAGGGTGGCGGAGCAGGCGACCGCCAGGGCGTCGCTCTTGAGGCGTGCGACGATGCGTTCGCGCAACTGCCAGGTGGCAACCGCGAGGATGGCCGCCCAGATGATGGCCAGCAGGAAGGGCGAGAGGACGACAGAGGCGCCGAACAGGATCGAGGCGGTAAACAGGATGCTCACCAGCTGTTTGGCGGACTGGAAACCTCCCTGGTTTTGCATGTAGCGTCTCGAATCAGGCCGGGTGAACTCGTGCGGGAAACGGCAACGGGGGCGTCATGGTGAGGGCTGGAAGGCTTGCGCCTGCCCTTGCGCCTGACACCACATCTTGAGCCTTTTGTATCGGCGTCGGTTCGCCCGCAGCAATGGATATTGCTTGAGCAGCGGGTTTGCGTGAGGGGCAGATGCCGTTGCCGGCTTCAGGCGCGCAGGTGCAGGCTGGTGTTGATCCGCTCGGCCGCCTGCTTGAGCAGCGGCAGCAGCTTGCGCTGCATCTGTGCCGGGCTGACGCGGCTGACACTGCCGGAAAGGTTCATCGCGGCGATCACATCGCCGGCGCGATCGGTGAGCGGCACGGCAATCGAACACAGGCCGACCTCCAGTTCCTGGTCCACCATCGCGTGCCCTTGCGCCTTGACCTGCGCAATCACTTTTTTCAATGCCTTTGGCTGGGTGACCGACTGGCGTGTGCGTGGCGACAAGTCTGACGCCGCCAGAATGCTATCGAGGCGCTCCTGCTCCAGGCCGGCAAGCAATACGCGCCCCATCGACGTGCACCAGGCCGGCAGGCGCGTGCCGATCGACAGGTTGATCGTCATGATCTTGGAGGTTGGCACGCGCAGGATGTACACCACCTCGGTGCCTTCCAGAACCGAGATCGAGCAGGATTCATGGGCTTCGCTTACCAGCTGCTCCATGATCGGCTCGGCCACGTTCCACAGCGGCGTGGTCGACAGATAGGCGTACCCTAAGTCGAGGATGCGCGCGGTCAGGCGGAAGTGCCGCCCATCCTGCAGCACATACCCGAGCGATTGCAGGGTGAGCAAAATCCGGCGCGCACCGGCGCGGTCCAGCCCGGTGCGGGCGGCGACTTCGGTCAGGGTCAGGCGCGGGGCGTTGGCGCTGAAGGCACGGATTACCGAGAGGCCACGGGCAAACGACTGCACGTAGGAATCGCTGGGGGCGGGACGGTCGTCGGTGGCGAGCGCCGCGGTGTGCTGCGCAGCATCAGTCAGGGTCATAAAGCGTCAATTCCTTGATTTGTAGAGTGTTCTTTACGAGAACAACAATTTGCTTGACAAACATTTCCGCGTTGCGCATTCTCTCATGCCCGGTTGCGCCATACGAACAAGTGTTCTTATTGCGAACTTCCTTGCTGATACGGTAACCCAAAACATCCCATGATGCAATTCCAGTGATGCAATTTATTTATTCCTCACATCCCGGCCGGGTGGTGTTCGGCGCCGGCAGCTTGGCTCACCTGGATCGCGAGATCGGCCTCCTTGGCGCGCAGCGTGCCCTGGTGCTGTCCACCCCTGAACAGGCTGCACAGGCTGAGGACATTGCCGCACGCCTGGGGCCGCGTTGCGCCGGCGTGTTTGCCAGGGCCGTGATGCACGTTCCGATCGAAACTGCCAGGCAGGCGCGCGCGGAGGCAGCGCGGGTGGGCGCCGATTGTGCAGTGGCCATCGGCGGCGGTTCGACCACCGGGTTGGGCAAAGCCCTTGCGCTGGAGTCGGCGCTGCCGATTCTCGCGATTCCGACCACCTATGCCGGCTCCGAGATGACCGCGATCTACGGCATCACCGAGGGCGGATTGAAAAAGACCGGGCGCGATGCGCGCGTGCTTCCCAAGACGGTGATCTACGATCCCGAGCTGACCTTAAGTCTGCCGGTTGCCATGTCCGCCGTAAGCGGCATGAATGCGATTGCCCACGCGGTCGAGGCCCTCTATGCGGTGGATGCCAATCCGATCATCTCGATGATGTCGGAGGATGGCATTCGCGCCCTCGCCAAAGGATTACCGCAAGTGATTCGCAACCCGGCGGATATCGAAGCGCGGTCCTTGTGCATGTACGGTGCCTGGCTGTGCGGGGCGGCACTGAACGGCACCTCGATGGCGCTGCACCACAAGCTTTGCCATACGCTGGGCGGCACCTTCAACCTGCCGCATGCCGAAACCCATACGGTGGTGCTGCCGCATGCCACGGCCTACAACGCCAAGGCGGCGCCAGAGGCAATGGCGCGCGTGGCCCGGGCCCTGGGTGCTGCCGATGCCGCCCAGGGTCTGTACGACCTGGAAGTTGCGCTCGGCACACCGCGCTCGCTGCAGGCACTCGGCATGCCGGAATCCGGGCTCGACCAGGCGGCCGACCTGGCGGCGGCCAATCCCTATGCGAATCCGGTGCCGATCGAGCGCGCGGCCATCCGGCGCCTGCTCGACAATGCTTTTTTCGGGAGGGCTCCGGTGTGATCAACAAAATAGTGGCGTCGGTTGCCGACGCGTTGGCCGATGTCAAGGATGGATCGACAGTGATGACCGGCGGCTTCGGCGGTGCCGGCATGCCCAACGAACTGATCGATGGGCTGATCGCGCAAGGCGCGAAGGACCTCATCATCGTCAACAACAATGCCGGCAACGGTGAAACCGGCCTGGCCGCCTTGCTCAAGGCGGGCCGGGTGCGCAAAATCATTTGCTCGTTCCCGCGCCAGACTGATTCGCACATCTTTGATGGCTTGTATCGCAGCGGCAAGCTGGAGCTGGAGCTGGTGCCCCAGGGCAACCTGGCGGAGCGGATTCGCGCGGCAGGCGCGGGCATCGGCGGTTTCTTCACACCGACAGGCTACGGCACGGACCTGGCCAAAGGCAAAGAGGCGCGCGAGATCAACGGCCGCATGTATGTGCTGGAAAGCCCGATTTACGCGGATGTGGCGCTGGTCAAGGCGGAGCAGGGCGACCGCTGGGGCAACCTGACCTACCGCAAGGCGGCGCGCAACTTCGGCCCGATCATGGCCAGCGCCGCCAAGTGTTCGATTGCGCAGGTGTTCGATACCGTCGAATTGGGTGCACTGGATCCGGAAAGCATTGTCTCGCCGGGCATTTTTGTCACCTGTGTGGTCAAGGTTGAGCGCACGGCCGGTGAAGCCGCAGCAGGAGGTGCCGCATGACGATCAAACGCAGAACCCGCGATGAAATGGCTGCTTGCGTGGCGCGTGACATTCCCGAAGGCGCCTATGTCAACCTCGGCATCGGCTTGCCGACATTGGTTGCCAATCACCTGCCGAAAGACCGGGAAGTGATTCTGCATAGCGAGAACGGCATCCTCGGCATGGGGCCGGCGCCGGCAAAAGGTGAGGAGGATTGGGACCTCATCAATGCCGGCAAGCAGCCGGTCACCTTGCTCAACGGTGGTGCGTACTTTCACCATGCCGATTCCTTTGCCATGATGCGTGGCGGTCACCTCGACATTTGCGTACTCGGCGCGTTTCAGGTGGCGGTGAACGGCGATCTGGCCAACTGGCACACCGGCGCGCCGGACGCGATTCCGGCCGTCGGCGGCGCGATGGATCTGGCGGTTGGCGCGAAGAAGACCTACGTGATGATGGAACATCAGAC
>JANLTL010000665.1:0-9634 GCA_031362905.1 Burkholderiales bacterium
GGCAGAAAACTCAAAGCGACAACAATTCTGAATCCAGAGCAGGTTGGGCTTATTCAAAGCAAGGTAGACGGCGGTGCCAAGAGCGCTATAACTACACCGTCAAAACGGACGCGCCGCAAGCGGGACGCCGATCACGGTTAACGTTAGACCGCCCACTTTTTTCTATTGACGCCAATACGTAATGTATATACACTTTAAGTATTGATTTCACTTGGAACGAAGCGAAGCGAATCAAGAATCTCAAAGACCACGGTCTCGATTTCGTTGACGCTTGCCTCGTTTTCGAGGGTGGCACCTACACCTTTGAAGATGACCGGTTCTCCTACGGCGAGCTGCGCTTTGTCACACTCGGCTTGCTTGCCGGCATCCCTGTTTCAGTCGTTCATACGGAGACCGAACATGAAATCCATGTCATCTCGTTCCCCAAAGCAACCAAACGTGAAGCCAGCATCTACGTCAATGAAATCCAAAACTGACTGGGCTCGCCTGAAGGCGCGGTCCACGCGAATCACGCCGACCGCCGATCATCCTGAGGCCGGCATCCGCCACATTGTGCGCGGAGTCGTCCGGCGCGGCCTGAAACCATTGGCGTCCAAATCCTCCATCTCGCTACGCGTCGATCAGGATGTTCTCGAGTGGTTCAAGTCCCAAGGTCCCGGCTATCAAACGCGCATCAATACCGTGTTGCGCGCGTTTCGCGATGCCTCGGTCTAACCCTTCGCTGGTTCGGACTCGCTGCGCGCGCCACACAGCGTAACGTTATGTTCCCTATGCCCGCGATTGAGTACTACCGCCTCTACTCCACGCCCATCCGGCCTCCGCCAAAAACGTGCGCGGTGACAGGCCGCACCCATGTCCCGGGCGAGCCCTGAATCGATCCGCGCCACCCGTTACACTGCGCGTCATGAACGCCTCCCCCGTGCTGGAAGTCTCGGCCCTCACCTTCGAATACCCCGGCAAGCGCGCACTCACCGATGTGAGCTTCACGCTGCCGCACGGCGCGGTGCTGGCCCTGGTCGGGCCGAATGGCGCCGGCAAGACCACGCTGATGCGCTCGATTGCCGGGCTCGACGATCCAATGTCGGGCTCGATCATGCTTGACGGCGTCGATGTGGTCAATGAGCCGCGCGAGGCGTATCGCAAGCTCGGTTACCTCTCTGATTTCTTCGGACTGTACGGCGCACTGACAGTGCGCCAGAGCTTGATGCACGCGGCCGGCATGCGCGCCTTGACGCAATCCGAGCAGGACCAGGCCGTCGCGCTCACCGCGCAGCGCCTTGATCTCACCGCGCGCCTCGAAGCGCGCACCGACACGCTGTCGCGCGGCTGGCGTCAGCGGGTGGCGATCGGCCAGGCGATGGTGCACGCGCCGCAGGTGCTGCTGCTCGATGAGCCGGCCGCCGGCCTCGACCCGGAAGCGCGCATCGGCCTCTCGACCCTGTTTCGCCAGTTGCGCGCCGAGGGCATGACGTTGATCGTGTCTTCGCACATCCTCGCCGAGCTTGATGAATATTCGAGCCACATGCTGGCGATCAAGGATGGGCGGGCGGTCGAGTTTCGTTCACTCGATGCCACTGCCGAGACCGGCGTGACATTGCGGATCGTGCTGGCATCAGTGCCCGGCGGGGCATCTGCCCTCGATGAATCGCTGCTTGGCGCAAGCGATGACGACGTCACCCTTTCACCGGTCGCCGCGCCGGTTGCACAGTCCGATGAAGCGCGTATCTTTTCTGCTTTGCTCGCCGGACACGGCATGAGCGGTGTGCATCCGGCGCCGGTGGGCGACGCCGGATGGGCCGTGCAGGGCAGCTTCATGGGCAGCGCGGAAGATCAGGCCATGCTGCTGAAAGCCTTGGTGGAAGCGGATCTTGGCGTAATCGAGTTTTCCGTGGTACGCGAAAACCTGCACGAATCGTATTTGCGTTCGATGCGCAGCAACACCCCCGACGGGAAAGCATGATGACCCTCAACGCTGAATTTCGCCGCTATTGCTGGCTCGAACTGACGCCGCACCGCTTGATCGCCGCGCCCCTGATCGCCGGCCTGATCCTCGCGCTGGTCGCGGCGTCGAGCAATCAATCTGCCGAAGCACTTGCCACTGCCGGGCTCGCTGGTTTTGCCGCCTGTGCGCTGCTCTATGGCGGCTACCTGGCGATGAACGCGATGCCCGAAGAAATGCGCGAGCGCACTTGGGACTTTCAGCGCATGTCGGCGCAGATGCCGGCGCAACTTGCCTTCGGCAAGGTGTTCGGCGCGCCTGTGGTGGGCTGGTATGCGGGCGCCTGGTTTCTCGCGGCCTACCTGTTGGCGGGTTTGCAGGCGCATGGCTTCAACGCCGTGCTGATCGCGGCAGCGGCAGTGTTTGGCACCCTGACCCTGCATGCTGCGGCGCTCACGCTCGGCGTGTTCGCGGCGCGCGCTGGCGCCACCCGCAACCCTGGCGCACTGTTCTTGTTTTTGCTGATCTGGGTCGCGTCGGTGCCGCTGCAATGGTTTACCGGTGATCGCACCGATAGTCTCACCTGGTGGGGCCTCAGCCTGCCTTATCTGTGGTTTGTGTTGGCGTCATCGATCGTGTTTGCGGCCTGGGCCTGGCTTGGCGCGGTGCGCACCTTTGCCGGCGAGCTGCGGGTGCGCCAGCTGCCCTGGGCATGGGTGGCGTTCAGCCTGTTTCTCGGGGTGTGGGCGGGTGGTGTGCTTGAAGCGCGCGCCGGCACAGCCGTCAATCGCGCCCTGATCGTGATGCTGTTCACCTTCCTGTCTACCGGCATCGGCGCCTATGTGCTGCTGCTCTCCGAGCGTACCGGCCCGATGACGCTGGCGCGTGTGCTGCGCACCCTGCGCGGCGAACTCGAAGGCGGGCTGACGCGCGCCCTGCAAAGCCTGCCGTTGTGGAGTGTGAGTCTGACGGCAGCGTGGCTCGCTGCGTTGGTGCTGCTGCTGATGCCATGGAGCAAGGGCCTGGACGCGCAACTCACCGGCGTGCTGGCGGATCTCTCGGCCGAAGGCCGCGCCATGCCGCTGGCGCTGGCGGCCATGCTGCTGCGTGACGCTGGAATCTTCTGCATCTTTGCCTTGCAGCGCTTCCCGCGCCGGCCCGGTGTGGCCGCGGTGTTGTATATCGCGCTGCTCGACGGTGTCTTCCCCGCGCTGATGAGTGTGGCGGGCTTGTCGACGGTGGCGTTTCTGGTGTTTCCGCTGGGGCGGGCTTCGGCCCTCGGCGCACTGGCGATTTTCCTGGTTCAGGCAGCTGCCGCATGGAGCATCGCGATGTGGCGCTGGCGCGAGGGGCAGCGGCTGGATTTGACGGCGTGATGCGCCCTCTGCGCGCGGCACGCCAGCTGCGCGGAGCAGTTCACCGATGAGCTGGTTCCCGCAGCATCACCTGAACCCCGGCGTCAAAAAGCGCGAGGTATTCGGCTGGGCGATGTACGACTTCGCCAATTCGGGCTACACCACCGTCGTGCTGACGGCGGTATTCTCGGCCTACTTCGCCGGCGTGGTGGCGGGCAAGGCGGAGTGGGCCACCTTTGCGTGGACCGTAGCGCTGTCGATCTCCTACGCGATCGTGATGCTGACGATGCCGAGCATCGGCGCGCTGGCCGATTTGCGCGCGGCGAAGAAACGCTATCTCGCCCTGGCGACGATGGGCTGCGTCGCCGCCACTGCCGCACTCGCACTTGCAGGGCCGGGGCAGGTGGCGCTGGCGATGGTACTGATCATTTTCTCGAACGCGTTCTACAGCTACGGCGAGTCTCTCTCGGCCGCGTTCTTGCCGGAGCTCGCGCGCCGCGATTCGCTCGGCACGGTCTCTGGCTGGGGCTGGAGCTTTGGTTATTTTGGCGGCATGCTGGCGCTCGGCGTGAGTCTGGGCTACGTGCTGTGGGCGCAGGACCGCGGCATGAGCGCGGCGCAGTTCGTGCCGGTAACGATGCTGTTTACGGCTTTCATCTACGGTGTCGCAGCGCTGGCCACATTTGCACTGCTGCGCGAGCGCGCGGTGCCGCAACCGGAAGCCTTGCGCGCGAGCGGTTTCAAGGCCTCGCTGGCGCGCCTGCGCGTGACCTGCATTAACGCGCGGCGCTACAAGGATTTCATGTGGCTGCTGCTGTGCGCAGTGTTCTATCAGGGCGGGGTGGCCGTGGCCGTCACGCTCGCGGCGATCTACGCCGAACAGGTGATCGGCTTCAAGCCGTCGGAGACCATGGTGCTGATCTTCGTGCTCAATCTCGCGGCGGCGGCGGGCGCCTTTGGCTTTGGCTTTTTTCAGGACAAGATCGGCCACAAGCTCGCGCTCGGCATCACGCTCGCAGGCTGGATCCTCACCTGCGTCATCGCTGCACTGTCGACGACGAAGGGCGAGTTCTGGTGGGCGGCGGCGATTGCCGGCGCCTGCATGGGGTCATCGCAATCGGCCGGCCGGGCCATGGCGGGCATGTTTGCCCCGGCCAGGCAACTCGCCGAGTTTTACGGGCTGTGGACCTTTGCGACGCGCCTCGCCAGCATCATCGGGCCACTCACCTACGGCGCGATCACCTGGGCTACCGGCGGCAATCAGCGCATCGCGATTTTGTCGACCACGGTGTTGTTTGTGGCGGGGATGATCGCGCTGATTCCGGTGAACGTGGCGCGCGGGCGCGCGGCGGCGGAGGCAGAGAGCGGTGCATAGCCCGAAAGCTTTGGTACAAGCGGCTTTCAGGGATAGGCGGCTTGAAAGGCTTGGTGGATGCGCTTCTTAGGCGTATCATTTTTTGAAATTGGGATGGGTAGAACATGATCGACCTGCGTTCCGACACCGTTACCCGCCCCTCCGACGCGATGCGCGCCGTCATGGCCGCCGCGCCGGTGGGCGACATGCAATACGGCGACGACCCCTCGCTCAACGCCCTCGAAGCACGCGTGGCTGAATTGCTCGGCAAGGAGGCCTCACTCTGGCTGCCCTCGGGCACGATGGCCAATCAGGTGGCGCTGCGCGTGCTCACGCGCCCCGGCGACGATGTGCTGGTCGGCACCGAGGCGCACTCGGTGTGGCACGAGGCCGGCGGCTCGGCGGCCAATGCGGGCGTGCAGTTCACCGAGATCGGCACGCGCGGCGTGTTCACGGCTGACGACGTGCGGCGCCACGCCAAGCCGCGCAACGCACCGGTGCTGCCGCTGGCGCAGACCACCCTGGTGCAGGTCGAGAACACGCAAAACCGCCATGGCGGCATCGTCTGGGAACAGGCCGAAGTGGTGCGCATCGGCGCGGCGGCGCGCGACATGGGCTTGGCTTCCTATCTCGACGGTGCGCGCCTGTGGAACGCCTCGGTGCAGTCTGGTCTGCCACCCGCGCAACTGGCCGCACCGTTTGACATGCTGATGGTGGCGTTCTCCAAGGGTCTGGGCGCGCCGGCCGGATCGATGCTCGCAGGGCCGCGTGATTTGATTCAAAGCGCCATTCGTTACCGGCGCATGTTCGGCGGCGCGATGCGCCAGGTCGGCATGCTCGCTGCTGCGTGTGACTATGGCCTCACGCACAACTTTGCGCGTCTGGCCGAAGACCATGCCAATGCGCAGATGATCGCCGGCCGCCTCGCACAGTGTCCCGGCGTCAACATGCAACTCGATCATCTGCACACCAATATCGTGGTGTGGGAACTCGACGGCGCCCATGTCACTGCGCCCGACCTGGTGGCGCGGGCGCGTGAGCAAGGCGTGCTGATCAATGCTCTAGGGCCGGCCAAGCTGCGTTTGGTGACGCATCTCGATGTCAGTCACGCCGACTGTCTGCGCGCGGTGCAGGTGCTGGTGCGCCTGCTGGGCGGCTGATCCCGGGAATCTGGAGAAAGGAATGCGGATGCGTGACAACCCGGTAAAAGCGGCCCTCGCCGCTGGGGGCAAGGCGTTTGGCGCCATGGTGTTCGAGTGTTTTTCGCCGGGCCTGCCGCAGATTTGCAAGAATGCCGGCGCCGAGTTTGTGCTCTACGACATGGAGCACACGGGTCTCGAATTCGAGACTCTCAAGACCCAGTTTGCGCTGTGCCGCGGTCTCGGTGTCGTGCCGATGGTGCGCGTGCCTGCCGGCCAATACCACTTCATCGCACGTGCGCTCGATATCGGCGCGCTCGGCATCATGGTGCCGATGGTCGGGAGTGCCGAAGAGGCCGCGCACATCGTGTCGTGCACGCGCTACCCGCCGCTGGGGCGGCGCGGTGCGGCGTTCGGCTTCGCGCACGACGACTATCAGGGCGGTGATGTCGCGGCCAAGATCGCCGCGATCCATGCACGAACCATGGTGATTCCGCAGATCGAAACGGCGGAGGGCCTGAATGCGGTCGAGGCCATCGCCGCAGTGCCTGGCGTCGATGCCCTGTGGCTGGGCCACTTTGACCTGACCAATTTTCTGGGTATGCCGGGGCAGTTTCAGCATCCTGCCTATCTGGCAGGCGTGCAACGCATCGTCGCGGCTTGCCGGGCCAACCAAAAGACGCCCGCGTTTCTGGCAACGGACGACACCTGGTCGCGTGAATACACCACGCACGGATTTCGCATGTTCGCCTTTGGCATCGATCAGTTGATGCTGCAAAACGCCCTCAAGGCTGGCCTTGACAACCTGCGCGCGTTGCGCTGATCTTTACAATTTGCATTTGCATTTGCAACAGGGAGAACCCAAGATGGCCAAGACGTTCCGGGTCGGCATCACGCGTGACATCCTCAATGCGCGCGGCCAACCCTCGTTTGGTCAAGCCGCGCTCAAAGTGCTCGACGATTCCGACGACATCGAATGGGAATATTTTCCCGAGCCGGCGAGCGAGATCAGCGCCATGCACGCCGCGCGTTACGACGCCATCTATGTCAACACCCCGCGCGTGCCGGCGACGGCAGTAGCGGGCGCCGACTGCCGCGTACGCGTGATTGCGCGGCACGGCGTCGGCTACGACTCGGTCGATGTCCCGGCGATGACGCGCGCCGGCGTGCTAGTGACCAACACCCCCTGGGCGATGCCGCGGCCGGTGGCGACCATCGCGCTCACCTTCATCCTGGCGCTGGCCGGACGCATGGTGCAGAAAGATCGCCTGACGCGCACCGCGCGTTGGAACGAGCGTATGGACAACATGGGCATGGGCCTCACCGGCCGCACGCTCGGGGTCGTCGGCGCGGGACGCATCGGCAAGGAACTGTTGCGCATGGCGCGCGTGTTTGACCTCAAGCTGCTGGCGGCCGACCCCTACGTCAGTGATGTCGAGCTGGGCTATGCCGGCGCGCGCAAGGTCGAGTTGACCACGCTGCTGCGCGAATCCGATTTTGTGATGGTCTGCGCCTTGCTCAACCAGGAAACGCGGCATCTGGTGGGCGCTGCCGAATTTGCCGCCATGAAGCCGTCAGCCTACTTCATCAACGTGGCGCGCGGGCCGATTGTCGATGAGGCGGCGCTCATCGATGCACTGCGCAAGGGACAGCTGGCCGGTGCCGCTACCGATGTGTTCGAACAGGAACCGGTGGCGCCGGACAACCCGCTCCTGAGCATGGACAACGTAATCGTCACACCACACTCCCTGTGCTGGACCGACGAATGTTTCCACAACATGGCATCGATCGGCTTGAAGAGCATTGTCGACGGCCTGCATGGCGTCGTGCCGGAATGCGTGGTCGACCGCGAGGCCTTGCTTCATCCGCGCGTGCGCAGCTGGATCAAGGCCGGATGACGGGAACTCCTCGGCGGGCGGCGCAGGCCGATCCGGCCAGGCCGGGACGCAGCAGCCGTGGGTCATGAGTGACGCGGCCGCGCAGCTGGTCGAATTCGTCCAGAGGCATCCGCGCCTGTTGGTGCTGACAGGTGCCGGCGTGAGCACTGGCTCCGGCATTCCCGGCTATCGCGATGCGCAGGGCGCATGGCAACGCAAGCAGCCGGTCACGCATCAGGAGTTTGTCGCCAGTCAACGTGTGCGCCAGCGCTACTGGGCGCGCAGCATGGTCGGTTTTGGCGTAATGGCCCATGCGCAGCCGAATGCGGCACATTCCGCCCTGGCGCAACTCGAACAGCTAGGACACGTTGAGCTGCTGGTCACGCAAAACGTCGATGGACTGCATCAACGCGCCGGCAGTCGCCGCGTCACCGAGCTGCACGGCAGCATCCGGCAGGTCGTGTGCCTGGCGTGCTCTGCGACGGTCACGCGTGTGTCGGTACAAGCGCGGCTGGTGATGGAGAACCCGGCTTTCGCCGCGCTGGGTGCGCGGACTGCGCCGGATGGCGATGCTGACCTCGACAATGCGTCTTTTGAGGCCTTCTGCGTGCCGGCCTGCGAGAGCTGCGGCGGTCTGCTCAAGCCTGATGTCGTGTTTTACGGCGCCAGCGTGCCGCTCGAACGATCTGTGCACGCGATGGAGGCACTGATGCGCGCAGATGCGGTGCTGGTGGCGGGGTCATCGCTGATGGTGCGTTCGGGCTTCCGCTTTTGTGAGCGCGCAGATGCGCTGGGCAAGCCCATCATCGCCATCAACCTCGGGCGCACGCGTGCCGATGCCTGGTTGACGCTGAAAATCGAACAAGACTGCGCGACGGTGCTCGCGCAGGCGGCGCCTGGCCTCGCGCGCTGGCACGGCAACAGCGCACGTTCAAGTCTCGAACCAGCGCGTGCGCAATGACTTGATGCCGCCGAGAAAGCGCTGGGCCAACGAGAGCTGGCGCTCATCTTCCACCACCACAACCTGTTGCGCCTTGAGCAATTGCGGGGTGGCTTTGTAGGCGAGGTAACGCTCCAGCGCTGCCTGCAGGTGGCCGCGCACCAGCTTGACGTTTACCGGCTTGTTGAGAAAACGGAAGATCTGCGCCTGGTTGATCAGTTCGATCACCAGCTCCGAATCCGATGCCTCGGTGGCGACAATGGCGAGGATCTGCGGGTTCTCCTGCTTCAATAATTTCAGCATGGCGGTGACTTGGCCTTCGCCAAAATCAACATCGGTGACCACCACGGCGATTTCGCTTTTTTGCATTGCCGCCAGCGCGTCGCCGGCGCTCGCCGCGTACAGCACCGGGCACTGCGCGCCCATCAGCTCGCGCACCACGCGGAACAAATCTTCGTCCCGATCAACTATCAAAATGCCGGCATCGACACGGGCTGGCAGCGCTGGTGCGCCACCCGCCTTGCCTTCACCTGACACGTTGAGCGGCTTTGCATCGGCGAGTTCAATTGCAATCGTTACCGCCTCGGCGACAATGGTTTGCAGATCGGTGTTGTCCCATGGCTTGCTGATGAACCGATAGATTTCGCCATCATTGATGGAGCCGACGATGGCCGCGAGGTCGGAATAGCCGGTCAACAGGATGCGCACGCTGTTGGGCGAAATGGCGCGCGAGCGGCGCAGCAGTTCAACGCCCACCATGGTGGGCATGCGCTGATCGCTGACAATCACGTGGATCTGGTAGCGCGCGATAAAGTCGAGTGCCTTCTCGCCTTCTGTTGTGGTGAAGACGTGATAACGCTCACGAAATTGCGATTTGAGGGCAGTGAGAATGCGCTCCTCATCATCAATGAAGAGGATGCGGGCACGCTTGACGCTCCGGTCGAGGCGGATCGCACTTTCCCCGGCGGCAAACCCGGCGTCGTCACCACCGCCCGCGGCACCCGCGGCACCCGCGGCACCTGCGGCACCC
>JANLTL010000689.1:0-1929 GCA_031362905.1 Burkholderiales bacterium
CCCGCCAAGGGCGTGGTGCCGCCTGGCCACCCCTGGTACGGCAATCCGAAATTCGACATCAAGTACGACCCGGAGCAGGCCAAGAAGCTGCTCGCCGAAGCCGGCTATGGCCCGGGCAAGCCGCTCAAGGTGAAGGTGCAGATCTCGGCATCCGGTTCGGGCCAGATGCAGCCGCTGGCGATGAACGAGTTCATGCAGCAGAACCTCAAGGCAGTGGGCGTTGATGTCGAATTCGATGTGCTGGTGTGGGAGACACTGTTCAACAACTGGCGCGTCGGCTCGAAAGACCCGAAATCGAATGGCGCGCATGCGATCAACGTGTCGTTCGCGACGCAAGACCCGTTCTTTGCGTTTGCACGCTTCTACGACAGCCGCATGGTGGCGCCACGCTCGGTCAACTGGGGCTGGGTGCAGGACCCGGAACTCGACAAGCTGGTGGCGGGAGCACGTGGCGAGTTTGACGCCAAGAAGCGCGACATCGCGATCGGCAAGCTGCACGAGCGCGTCGTCGACCAGGCTGCCATGCTGTTCGTAGTGCATGACACCGGCCCGCGCGCGCTCTCACCCAAGGTGAAGGGCTTCGTGCAATCGAAGAACTGGTTCCAGGGCCTGTCGCCAGCCTATATCCAGTAATTGCTTTTTGAGTGAAGCGCTGACACGCACCACCCTGGCGACTGATTGCAGCCGCCAGGGTGGGTATGTTTTTGATTCACCGTTTTCGGCTACCGCAGGCGCCACGTGTTCACCTATATTGTCAAACGCATCCTGTACGTGATTCCCATCGGGCTGGCGGTCAGCCTGGTGTGTTTTTCACTCGTGTTTCTCGCCCCCGGCGACCCGCTCGCGGCAATCCTGCCGCCCGACGCCACCACCGAGCTGATCGAGCGCCTCAAGGCCGACTATGGCTTTGACAAGCCGCTGCCGGTGCAATTTGGCAAATGGGTATTGCGCGCGGCACAAGGCGACCTCGGCACCTCGATCGCCACCGGGCGGCCGGTCAATTCGGAAATATCCAAGGCGATCTCGAATACCTTCATGCTGGCGATGTTCGCCTGCGGCATCGGGTTTTCGCTCGGCCTGCTTTTTGGTTTCGTCGCCGGCTACGTGCGCAACACCTGGCTCGACAAGGTTGTTACCGGCATTGCGGTCACCGGTGTGTCGCTGCCGCACTACTGGCTCGGCATGGTGATGGTGATCATCTTCGCGGTGCTGCTCGACTGGCTGCCGGCGATGGGCGCGGGCGCCGGCGGCTCGGACGCCTGGGTATGGGATTGGGAGCATGTGCGCTTCTTGATCTTGCCGGCGGTCACGTTGTCGTTCATTCCGATGGGCATCGTGACACGCACCACGCGCGCGGTGGTGGCCGAAATCCTCAACCAGGAGTTCGTGCAGGCGCTACGTGCCAAGGGCATGGATTCGCTTGGCGTGTTCAAGCACGTGGTCAAGAATGCGGCGCCGACCTTGCTGGCGGTGATGGGCATCCAGCTGGGATATTTGCTGGGCGGCTCGATTCTGGTGGAGACGGTGTTTTCCTGGCCGGGCACCGGCTTCCTGCTCAATACGGCAATCTTCCAGCGCGACTTGCCGCTGCTGCAAGGCACGATTCTGTTTCTGGCGATGTTTTTTGTGGTGCTCAATGTGCTGGTGGACATCCTGCAATCGATATTCGATCCGAGGATCCGCCGATGAACGCGGTGCTGGCATCAAACGCAGTGGAAATGCCGCCGGTGGTGGTCTCGCGCGGCTACTGGGCCACGGTGTTTGCGCGCGTACTGCGCGACAAGGTGACGGTGTTTTGCGCTCTGGTGCTGATCTGCATGTTGCTGATGGCGATTTTTGCGCCGTGGATTGCGCCCAAAGACCCGACTGCCACCAGCATGCTCAAACGACTGGCGCAGATCGGCTCGGAGGGTTACCTGCTCGGCACCG
>JANLTL010000622.1:0-5723 GCA_031362905.1 Burkholderiales bacterium
CCTTTGCCGGCGAGACGCGCGGCTATCACAAGCCGATCATGATTGCCGGTGGCGTCGGTGCAATCAGCGACGCATTGACGCACAAGCTGCCGTATGGTGCGGGCACGCTGCTGATTCAGCTTGGCGGCCCGGGCATGCTGATTGGCATGGGTGGTGGCGCGGCGTCGAGCATGGGTGCCGGTGCCAACACGGCCGATTTGGATTTTGATTCGGTCCAACGCGGTAACGCCGAGATCCAGCGCCGCGCACAGGAAGTGATCGACCGTTGCTGGATGTTGGGCGAACACAATCCAATCCTCGCGATTCACGATGTCGGGGCGGGTGGACTCTCCAATGCCTTCCCTGAACTGGTCGATGCCGGCGGCAAAGGCGTCGGCGCACGTTTCGAATTGCGCGATGCGCCGAGTGAAGAGCCGGGTATGGCGCCCAAGGAAATTTGGAGCAACGAATCGCAGGAGCGTTACGTGATGGCGATTCCGCCGGCGCGCCTAGAGGATTTCAAGCGCCTGTGCGAGCGTGAGCGCTGCCCGTTCGCGGTGGTCGGCACGGCAACCGACGATGGCATGCTGGTGGTGGGCGACCGTCTGTTCAAGAACAACGCGGTCGAGATGCCGCTCGATGTGCTGCTCGGCAAAACGCCGAAGATGCTGCGCGACGTCAAGAGCGTGCCGCGCGAATTTCCCCGCATCGATCTGACTGACGTGGTGCTCAAGGAAGCCGCACCGCGGGTCTTGCGCATGCCCTCGGTAGCGGCCAAGACATTTTTGATTGCCATCGGTGACCGCACTGTCGGCGGGCTGTGCGCGCGCGACCAGATGGTCGGGCCGTGGCAGGTGCCGGTGGCGGACTGCGCGGTGACGCTGCGTGATTTCAAAGGCTACGAGGGCGAGGCCTTCGCCATTGGCGAGCGCACGCCGCTGGCGGTGCTCGATGCACCCGCCTCGGGCCGCATGGCGGTGGGAGAGGCCATCACCAACTTGGCGGCAGCCGATATCGGGGACATCACACGCATCAAGCTCTCCGCCAATTGGATGGCGGCCGCTGGCCACACCAAGACCGGGGAAGACGCGGCGCTCTACGCAACCGTGAAAGCGGTGACAGTCGAGCTATGCAATGCATTGGGCGTGGCGATTCCGGTCGGCAAGGATTCGATGTCGATGAAGACCACCTGGAACGATGGTGGTCCCGGAACACAAATGCGGGAAATGACCGCGCCGCTATCGCTGATCATCTCGGCGTTTGCGCCGGTAGACGATGTGCGCCGCTCGCTCACCCCGCAACTGCGCACTGATGCCGGCAATACCTCGCTGATCCTGATCGACCTCTCGCGCGGCCAGCATCGTATGGGTTTCTCGACACTGGCGCAGGCCTACAACAAGTTCGGCAACGTCGTGCCTGATCTGGACGACCCCGCGCTGCTCAAGAATTTCTTCACCGCGATCCAGACCCTTAATCGCGAGGGCAAGCTTCTCGCGTATCACGACCGCTCCGACGGTGGCCTGTTTGCCACCATCTGCGAGATGGCGTTCGCCGGCCACACCGGCGTCACCATCAATCTCGATACCGTGAGCGTGGATGGCATTTCTCTGGACCACGACGGCTCCGAGATCAAGTCAACCCAAACACTCGGTCGCTTTAACGACCGCATCCTCGCCGGCATGTTCAGCGAAGAGCTGGGTGCAGTGGTGCAGGTGCGCCGCGACCAGCGCGATGCCATCGTGACGCGCCTCGAGGAGATGGGCCTGGGCGAATGCACCTTCGTGGTCGGCGAACTCAACAACCGGGACGAGATCAAGTTTGTACGCAATGCCAAACCGGTGTTCGCATTGCCGCGCGCCGAGTTGCACCGGGTGTGGGCCGAGACCAGCTATCGCTTGCAGGCGCTGCGTGACAACCCGGCGGCGGCACTGCAGGAGTTCGATGCGCTAGCCAATGTTGCCGACCCGGGCATGACGCCGGTGGTGACGTTCGACGCGTCGGAGGAGTTCGTCGCCCCCCTGATTGCCAACAGCGTCGCCACAGGTGCCCGACCCAGGATTGCGATCCTGCGCGAGCAGGGCGTCAATGGTCAGGTCGAGATGGCGGCGGCGTTTGACCGCGCCGGCTTCGCCACATTTGACGTACACATGAGCGACATCCTCGCAGGGCGCGTCAGCCTCAAGGACTTCAAAGGCTTTGCGGCCTGTGGCGGTTTCTCGTTTGGTGATGTGCTGGGCGGCGGCGCCGGTTGGGCCAAGTCGATTTTGTTTAATCCGCGTGCGCGCGCCGATTTCGAAGCCTTCTTCGCACGGCCTGATGCATTCGCGCTCGGTGTGTGCAACGGCTGTCAGATGATGGCCAACCTCACCACGCTGATCCCGGGTGCCACGCACTGGCCGCGCTTCACCAAAAACCGCAGCGAGCAATTTGAAGCCCGCCTGGTGACTGTGGAAGTGCTTGACTCGCCTTCGCTATTTTTCAAGGATATGGCCGGCAGCCGCATCCCGGTGCCAACCGCACACGGTGAAGGCTTCGCCGATTTTTCGCAGCAGGGGGATGCGGCAAAGGCGCTGCCGGTGATCCGCTATGTTGACAACAGCGGCACGGCTACCGAGTCCTATCCATTGAATCCGAATGGTTCGGCAGGCGGACGCAACGGCTATACCACTGCGGACGGCCGTTTCACCATCGTAATGCCGCACCCGGAGCGCGCGTTCCGGCCGGTGCAACATTCGTGGGCGCCGGCGGCGTGGCACGCCGGTGGCAACGATGATGGCCCGTGGATGCGCATGTTCCGCAACGCACGCCGCGCGCTTGGCTGAGCATTGCTTGGTCAATCTTCCATTGGCTGATTTTCAACTGGCAGCAGGCCAGAGAGCCGCTCCAGGAGCGCGTTTCAGACCGTGTTGCTCCAAGAGCCGCAGCCAGAGCGCGTGATGGCCGACCTGCCCCTTTGGATCCAGATCGCCTTCAAGGTATTGATCGCCGCCAGTGTGGTGGTGACCGCCTCGGTGATCGCCGAGAAAAGCGGGCCGTTTGTCGGCGGCCTGATTCTGTCACTGCCGGTCTCGGTCGGGCCGGCCTACGTGCTGCTCGCCTTGCAGGCGAGCCCGGAGTTTGTGTCGCTCAGCGGCCTCGGCAGCCTCGCCTCGAACGTGATGGTGGGCGCTTTCGTCGTCACCTATCTGTCGCTGGCACAGCGCACGCCGCTGCTGGTGAGCGTGGGAGTCGCGGTCGCGGTATGGCTCACGGGGGTGTCGGTGCTCAAGCTGGTGGAAGTCTCGCCGGCCTTGCTGATTGCCCTCAACGTGGCGTCATTCGCGATTTTTATCCCGTTGTCGCGCAGCGCACTGTCGAGCCGGCCGCCGCCGATGCGGGTTCGGCGCTGGTTCGAGGCGCCGCTGCGCGCCTTGCTGGTGGGGCTGCTGGTGGGCGCCACGCTCACAGTGAGCGCCCTGATCGGCCCCGGCTGGACGGGGATCGCCATGGCCTTCCCGATCACGCTCACCAGTTCCATCCTCATCATGCAGCCTGCCATTGGCGCCGCCGCCACGCGTGCCGTGATGGCCAGCGTGATTCGCGGGCTCACACCGTTTGCACTCGCCTACTGGCTGATTTACGCACTGGCGGTACCGCTCGGCGTGTGGCCCTCGCTGGCGCTCGCGCTATGCACCATCCTGCTGTGGGTCGGTGCGCTGTTCTGGCGCGGCACGCGCAAACACTGAGGCGGGGTTGATTGGAGCGCGTGCAGCGGCCAAACTTGGCGCAACCGTTTTCAACGCGCTTCCGCAGGTAACATCAGGACCTTTCCTACCCCTACGGCAACCCGCATCATGGATCCCTCTTCCAAGCCCGCACCGCGCCTGGCCCCTCTGCCGCCCGACCCCGCCTTGGCAGAAGCTTTCGCGGCTTATCAGAAATCGCTCGGGTTCATTCCCAACAGCGTATTGATCATGCAGCGCCGGCCAAAGATGGTGCAGGCGCTGGCGCAATTGGCTGCCGCCGTGTGGGACCCGGAATCGAGCGTGGAGGTCGGCTTCAAGCGCCTGCTGGCACATTTCGCCAGTCGCGCCAGCGGCTGCCAGTATTGCCTCGCGCACACTGCCGGTGGGGCGCTGCGCTTGGGGGTGGACGAACAAAAGCTCGATGCCCTGTGGGACTACCAGACCAGCCTGCTCTACACCGCGGCAGAACGGCTCGCGCTTGATTTTGCGCTGGCGGCTGGTGCAGCACCCAACCTGGTCAGCGACGAACTGTTTGCCGCGATGCGTACCTACTGGAGCGAAGACCAGATGGTGGAGATCGTCGGCGTGATTTCGCTGTTCGGCTTCATGAACCGCTGGAATGACAGCATGGCGACGCCGCTTGAGAGCGAACCGGCCGAAATTGGCGAACGCTTTTTGGCCAAACGCGGCTGGAGCGATGCCAAGCACGTGCGCGCCGGCGCGGCGTCCTCGGGGTGATTCAGGCCGCGAGCGCAACGCGGTTGCGCAGCACGCCGATTTTTTCCATTTCGCATTCGATCACGTCACCGGGCTGGCAGTAGCCCTTGGCCGGGATCAGGGTTTCACTGCCGTCGCCGCCGACCCATTTGCCGCCGAGCGATGCATCAACCGACCACGCGGTGCCGCCCGGTGTGCCGGTGATGAGGATCATTCCGGGCTGCAACGTCATGTTGGCCGAGAAGTAGTGGATCAGGTGCGCGCACGAGAAAATCATGTTGGCAGTGGAGGATGACTGGCGCAACTCGCCGTTGATGCGGGTGCGCAGGCGCAGATTCTGCGGGTCGCCGATTTCGTCGGCGGTGACGATGCACGGCCCGGTCGGCGCCGAGGTGTCGAAGCACTTGCCGCGACCGAGTTCGTACCAGGTGAATCCCTGGGCGTTGGTGCGCACCTGCCGGTCGCGCGCGGTGACATCGTTGACGATGGTGTAGCCGAACACATGCTCGAGTGCGCGCTCGACCGGAATGTGGCGCCCGGGTTTGCCGATCACGATCGCCAGCTCGGTTTCGGCGTCCAGTTTTTTGGTGAACTTCTCGTCGTAAATGATGTTGGCTTCCGGCCCGATCACGCAATCGGCGGTCTTGACGAAGAATTCGGGTTCCTTGCCGGAGATCGGTGTGCCGGCCTTTTCCTTGTTGTGGTCGGTGTAGTTGCTGCCGCTGCACAGCATCGTCAGGGGCGTGATCGGCGCCGCCAGGCTGGCGCCTGCCAGCGGCACGCGCGCGGCCGGCCCGGCGCTCTTGATCAGTGCCTCGGCCAGGCTGCGCGCTGCGTCGCCGCCCTGGATGAAGGCGCGGCAGTCGGCGAAATGCGCGCGCTCTGACGCGTTGCTGCCGGCCTTGCTTTCCACTGCAGCCAGTGCATCAATGATCTGATCAGCGCTGATGAATCCGAGGCGCTCCTGACCGTCCTTGCGAAACGTGACGACTTTCATGACACTCCTTGTGTTGGCTGGTTCATGTTGGTTGGTTCATGTTGTTGAATTCTTCCGCCCGATTCCGGCTGGTTGGCGCTGCTGCACGAAAACCTGCCGGGCGCACGGTCTTATTCCACTTTGCCCATGCGTCGGACCACTTCGCCGAGGCGCTTGGCATCCTGGGCAATGAAGTTGTCAAGTTCGGCGCCTTCGAGATAACTGATCGGTGTATTCATGGCGTTCATCGACGCGCGAAATTTGCTGTTCTGCATCGCCTGCCGGGCGGCACTGCGCACCTTGTCGAGCACGTCGGGCGGCAATCC
>JANLTL010000716.1:0-7451 GCA_031362905.1 Burkholderiales bacterium
GTCCTCACCGCCTCGCGCAAAGCGGCGGCGCAGGCTGCGGGCCTTGCGCCCAATCAATGGGTAACCATCGGCACCGACGGCATCATCACCATCCTCTCGCCCGGCTCAGAGATGGGCCAAGGCACGATGACCGCGATGCCGCTTTGTCTGGCCGAAGACCTCGACGCCGATTGGTCGAAAGTCAGGGTGGTGCAGTCAGGCCACAACCCCAAGGCCTTCGGCAACAAACTGTTCGGCGGCATCATGGCCACCGGCGCTTCGCGCACCACGCGCGGCTATTACGACGTGCTGCGCATCGCCGGCGCACAGACGCGTCTGGTGCTGCTCGCCGCCGCTGCCGACAAATGGAGCGTGCCGCAGGGCGAACTCACGACCGACAAAGGCGTGGTGTATCACAAGGCGTCCAACCGCAGCATGGGCTATGGCGAGATTGCCGGGTTTGCCAAGGTGCCTGATCCGATGCCGGTGGTGACGGTGGCACAGTTGAAACCCGCGAGCACATTCAAGCTGATCGGCAAGGACGTGACGCGTATCGACCTCGCAGCCAAGACGCGCGGCGCGGCGATGTACGGCATCGACACCCGCCTTCCCGGCATGCTCTATGGGGCAGTGCAGCGCCCGCCGATGCACAAGGACAAGATGGTGTCGATGGACGACTCTGGCGCCAAGGCCATCAAAGGTTTCATCAAGACTGTGCCCCTGCCCTATGGCGTCGGCGTGCTTGCCGATAGCACCTGGGCCGCCAGCCGCGCGAAAGATGCGCTCAAGATCACCTGGGCGAATGACGCCATCACCAAGAACTACACCACGACTGAGGTCTTGAAGAGCTATCAGGCAGCGGCAGCGGATCTGGACCTCGCCAAGGCCGGCGTCGAAGTCGAAAAACATGGTGCAGGCAACAGCAACATCAAGGGTGCGGCCACCGTGCTCAAGGCCGACTTTCTCTCCGAACACATGGCGCACATGTGTCTGGAGCCGATGAACGCGACCGCGCAATGGACCGGTGACGACAGGATCGAAATCTGGTCGCCGACGCAAAGCCCGTCGATTGCCGCGCTCGTCAGCAGCATCGTCACCAAGGTGCCGGCGCAAAACATCAAGGTCAATACCACGCTGCTCGGCGGTGGTTTCGGCCGGCGCGTTGATGCCGACTTCACGCTTGACGCGGTGCTGCTCTCCAAAGCCGCCGAGGGCAAACCGGTCAAGGTGACGTGGTCGCGTGAAGACGATGTGCGGAACGACAAGTACCGCCCGCTCGTCGCCCAGCACGTCGAAGTGGGTCTGGATGCGCAAAACAACATCGTCGGCTGGCACACCCGCTTCGCTGCCGAGTCGATCTACGCACGCGCCAACCCCAATGCCTTCAAGGCGGCCGGCGGCAAGGATGCGCCGCTGCACGAAGGTTGCGAGTTCGTCTACGACATCAAGGATTCGCTGGTCGAATATGCGCGGCAGGAACGCGGCGTTGACGTGGGCTTTTGGCGTGCAGTGGGTGGCGGCTACGCCAAGCACGTGGTCGAAACCATGATCGACGAAGTGGCCGCGGCCAACAAAAAAGACCCGGTCGAGTTCCGCCTTGGCCTGCTCTCCAGGCAGCCGCGCGCGCAGGCCGTGATTCGCGAGGTGGCGAAGATGGCCAACTGGAGCAAGAAGCGCCCGGCTGGCCGTGCTCTGGGCATCGCGTATTCCGAAATGTGGGAGACCCATATCGCCGAAGTGGTCGAAGTGTCAGTCGACAAGAACAGTGGCGTCATCAAGGTGCACAACGTCTGGGCGGCGGTAGATACCGGCATCGCGGTGCTGCCGAAAAACGTGGCGACACAGGTCGAGGGCAGCATCGTCTACGGTCTCTCCGGCTCGCTCAAGGAGCAGGTCACTTTCGTGGGCGGCATACCGCAGCAGTCAAACTTCCACGATTACCCGGTGGCACGCATGAACGAGATTCCACCGATTGCGGTGAAGGTGCTGGTCACCGACAACGCACCCGGCGGGGTCGGCGAGTGTGGCCTGCCGCCGGTCGCACCGGCGATCGCAAATGCAGTCGCCAAACTGACCGGCCGGCGCCTGCGCCACCAGCCATTCACGGCAGAGCGGGTAAAGGCGGCGTTGGCCTAAACCGTTGGGATTTTTCGGGAGGTCGGCCCGAGAGCCGCTCCCACCAAGGATCTCGTCGGCACAAGGCTGGAGACCATTGCACGCCAATGGTCTCCAGCCTTTATTTTTTGGGAAACCCGTCCCCTTTCTTCTCACCCAAGCGCGACTCTTTGCCCGCGATCAGTTTGGCGATGTTGTCGCTGTGTCGCCACACCAGCAACAATCCCATGAGGGCGATCGCGAGTGTGACTTCACTCATCTGCCAAAACATCATGTGATAGAGCGGCGCAAACAGCGCAGCCACCATCGCCGCGAGTGACGAGTAACGGAAGAAGGCCGCGATGATCAGCCATGTGGCGAGCGTGGCGAGGCCCAGCCAGGGATCGACTGCGAGCAAAATCCCGAGCGCAGTGGCCACGCCTTTGCCACCCACGAATTTGAAAAACACGGGGAACAGATGGCCGAGGAAAACGGCAATGGCGACCAAGGCCACGCCCGCTTCGCCCACGCCATAGCGCGGACCAAACCACTGCACCAAAAACACCGCGAGCCAGCCTTTGATGGCGTCACCCAGCAAAGTGAGCACGGCGGCGGACTTCTTTCCCGAACGCAGCACGTTGGTCGCACCGGGATTCTTCGAGCCGTAGGTCCGGGGGTCGGCCAAGCCGTAGGCGCGGCTCACCACCACGGCAAACGACACGGAGCCAATCAGGTAAGCGATGATGCCGGCCAGCAAGGTGTTCATTGAATTGATCTTCTACAATGGGCTACACACAGGACGCGGTGATTCTAATGGACTTGATCGTCATTCGCGGGTTACGCGTCGACACGATTGTCGGGCATTACCCCTACGAGCGCGAAGCGGCGCAGCCGCTCGACTTTGATCTCGATATTGCCATCCCCAATGCGTCGGCGTTTTCCAGCGACCGCCTGCACGACACCATCAATTACGCCGCCGTCGCCGATTACATCCGTACCGAGTGCGACGCGCACCACTTCCGTTTGCTCGAACGCATGGCCGATCATCTGGCGCGTGGCATTCTGAGCGGATTCAAGACGCCTTACGTCAAGCTCACGGTGGTCAAGCTGGGGATTCTCAAGGGGGTCAAGCAGGTCGGTGTGACGGTGGAGCGGCGCGCGTAAGTCGGGCCTGCCCCTATTGCCCGCCTGCCGATTGCCGGCCTGCCGATATTACTTACCCGCCTTGGGCAGCCGCACTTGTACATCCCAGCCCAGTGTTGCCGCCCGTTTCGCAAAGGCCTTTTCGAAGGTGGCGAGTGCAACGCCAGACGGACTTGACGCCCACATCAGCGCGTCGAACCAGTCAATGCCCGCTTCGACGCCGTCGAGCGCCGCTATCAGGCGAGACTCGTGCTCAAACTCCAATGTCGGCAGCGCGACCAAGGTGCGGCATGCGGCGAGCACATCAGGCAGTTTGGCCCGATAGAACGAGACCAGCACATACCCCATTTCAGCTACAGCCAGCAAGCTCACCCTGCATTGATTGTTTTCGATCAGCCGCCGCGCGGCAGCCGCAAGTGCTGCATCGTCGTGAAGAACAAATCGGAGCAGGATATTGGTGTCAAGCGCGATCAAGGTGTCAAGCTTCCGCAGCGGTGGCGGCTTCGCGCGCCTTAATGCGCTTTGCCATCCACGCGCGTTTGGCACGCTCGATTTGCGCCGGTGTGCCGGGCTTCGCGTATTGCTTCAACATGCCGAAGGCATCATTGATTTTTCCAGTTTTGGCTGGTATCAGATAGGGCCGCACCTTCTCGCTGACAAAATGGCTGATATTGCCCTTGCCCACCTGGCGGTGCAGACTTTCGTATATATCGTCCGGCACTGAAAGAGTCAGTTTTTGCATGCGACGCTCCAAAACATTTGTCACGGTAATGGCGTGAGTATAGTCCATACGTAGAGCCTACGTATGATTCAATGGTGACCCGAGCGGGCAAACCAGGGAATCGAAACTTGCCTGAAACCGTTGGAGGATGGGATTCTTCGGGACATATCAGCCTACTCCAGCAGCGCGGTCTCCACCCGCACAACTTTGAGCATCCGCTCAATGTCAACCGGCTCCATGCCGACCAAAAACCCGCGCCGCCCGCCGTTGATGTAGATCTTTGGCAAGTCAAAGATGGTTTTCTCGGCGTACACCGGCATCGCCTTGCGTGTACCGAATGGTGAAGTGCCGCCGATCAGGTAGCCGGTGTGGCGGCCCGCCACTTCCGGCTTGCACGGCGCAATGCTCTTGACACCGGCCTGACGCGCCAGATTCTTGGTAGAGACTTTGCGGTCACCGTGCATCAGCACCAGAAGCGGCTTGCCGTCCTGGTCTTCCATCACCAGTGTTTTGATGACCGCGTGCTCGTCCACGCCGAGTTCGCGTGCCGAGACTTCCGTCCCACCGTGTTCCTCGTATTCGTAGGGATGATCAGTGTAGACAACACCGTGCAGTTTCAAAAACGCCGTGGCCGGCGTTTCGGAGACATGGGGCCGCTTTGCCATGGGCGCCGGCTTGGCTGCTGCGAAGCGGTCAGGCGCGGCGCCAGATCCGGCACTGCACCAACCCGCCTTGCGCTGGCCGCCTAGCCATGCACCAAACCGGCGGACTCAATACCAGCAATGCAAATCTCCTCGTCTTCATCACCCGTGCCGCCGCTTGCGCCTGCGGCACCGAGAATGTTGCCTTCCTTGTCCTTGATCAGAACCGCACCGGTCTGCGGCAAAAACTTGCCCTTGGCCGTGTCTGCGAGGGTGGTGAAAAAATTCGGATTGTCCTTGGCACGCTGCATCAGCACGCGGCTCGATGCGCCCATGCCCACCGCGCCCCAGGCTTTGCCGGTGGCGACATCGATGCGAAACATGGTCGCATTGTCCTGCCGCTGCGCCGATTTCACATGCCCTGCCTCGTCCAACACCGCCAAGCCCATGGGTTTGTAGCCCTTCTCCTGGGCTCTGGCGAAGGCGCCAGCGAGAATTTGATTGGCTTGCGCGAGAGTCAGTTTGCTCATGGTAGTTTCCCTGAAAAAAGGACTAAGCATAACGCGAGCACCGCTGCCGCGTCATGCATGCAGTCTGGCTGCAACAGGCTGCGCATCTTTCGTGCACTCAATCATCGCGATGGCAGAACTAGCCGCGCGGATGATGCGCCGCATGCAGATCCTTGAGTCGCGCACGCGCGACGTGGGTGTATATCTGCGTGGTCGAAATATCGGCATGGCCGAGCAGCATTTGCACCACGCGCAAGTCAGCGCCGTGATTGAGCAAATGGGTGGCGAACGCATGGCGTACGGTGTGCGGCGATATGAGCGTGGGCGCAATGCCTGCTTTCACTGCGTAGCGTTTGATCGCATGCCAGAAGTTGTGGCGCGTCATCGCCGAACCGCGCGCGGTGACAAATAGCGCATCAGCGGCAAGCTTGCGCCCATATGCTGCGAGCAGCGCTGCGCGCGCGCCGTCAAGATAGCGCTCGATCCACGCCGAGGCCTCCTGCCCGAACGGCACCAGGCGCGTCTTGTTGCCCTTGCCGGCGGTGACCCGCACGACGCCATCGTTGAGATTGACCTCGACTGTTTTCACCGCCACCAATTCGGAGACGCGCAAGCCACTGGCATAAAGCAACTCGAGCATGGCACGATCGCGCAGACCGAGGGGGGATTCAACGTCGGGGGCGGCGAGCAAGGCTTCGACGTTTTGCTCCGACAGGGTTTTGGGATGGCGCTCGGCCTGTTTGGCCGAATCAAGATCGACGGTGGGATCATCACCGCGCCGCGCCTCGCGCAATAGCCAGCGGTAGAAGCGCTTGAACGCCGACAGGCGGCGGTTGGCGCTGGTGGCTTTGGCGCCTTCGGCCTGACGGGCCTGGATATACCGTTGCAAGTGCGCTGCCTGCGCAGCGAGCAGCGCACTGCCCTCACCCTGCAGCCATGCCGCGAACTGCGCGAGATCGCGGCGGTAGGCTTCGAGTGTCAGTTTGGCGAGGCCGTCTTCGAGCCAGACGGCGTCGCAAAATTCGTCAATCAGCGGATCAGAAGCGTGGCTTGTCATACCCGGCCACGCCTTCATGCGCAAGCAGCCAGCGCTTGATGTTGAGGTGAAATCCGCCGTCGCCGTTGCCAAACCCGCCAAGGCCGCCGGCAGCAAGAACACGGTGACAGGGCACGATCAGCGAAAACCAGTTGGCGCCGCAAGCCCCGCCCACCGCGCGCGGACCGCTGCGCAACTGGCGCGCGATGGCACCGTAGCTGAGGGTTGCGCCGCTGGGAATCAGGTTGATGGCACGCCAGACCTGTTGCTGAAATGCGGTGCCGCGTGGCGCGAGCGGCAAGTCAAACACAAAGGCGGGGTCTTTCCAGTAGCGCTTGATTTGATGCGCCGCCTCTTTGGCGAGCGTATTTCGGGCGGCACGCAGTGCAATGGATGCCGGCACATACACGGCTTCACTCACCACGCCACCCTGAATGCGGATGCCGATGCCGCCGAAGGGCGCCTTGACGACAGCATCAAATTCAAGCACGGCGGATCAATTTGGCGCCGCACCCAGCATGCCGCTCTTGAGGGTGCGGTCAATCGGCTTTTCGCCAAGCCAGAGCTTGAGCAGGGCGCGATAAAAGTCTTCACCCTCCACTGTCTTTCCCTTTGGCGCACCATCGAGTGCAATACGCAAGCCCGCGCCTGGCACGAAGTCGAGCGTCACCACGCTTTTCTCCTTCGCCGCACCAACGGCTTCCATCGTCGCCTTGAGGTCGGCCATCTGGCCCTTGAAAGCGTCGCGCTCTGCGTCTGTCATGGTGTCGCCAAGATCATTCAGTGCATTGCCGACCTGTTCAGCCGTCAGGTCACGCAGCAAATGCAAGGACACGCGCTTTGCGCCGCGGCTGGCGAGCGCATCCGCTGCGGCAGTTTTCTTTTCGGGTAAATACAGCGCACCGACATACACCTTGAAAATGGCGCGGGTGCGGATGCCGGCACCATTGAGCACGAGGTCCGCGCTACCCACTTTGGCACGGTCGGGAATGGCGATGCCGGCAACATCGAGCGCCTGCGCACTCGAGGCGGCAAGCGCTGCCCCGGCGAAGAGCGTGCCGGCAATCAGTTTGCGAAACGGGATGAACGAAGTCACGTGAAACTCTCCTTAAGTTGGTGTGGCAAACCCTTGCTTGCAGCGGGCTGATTATGCCGCGATTTGGCGCAATGCTATGCTTCGCGCCTCGCGCATCCGGCATCCTCAGCAGCGCGCATTTTCAGCCTTGTTCAACAGCACCTCATCAGGAGATCAGCATGCCCAAAGCCATCCGCTTCCACCAGACCGGCGGTCCCGAAGTCCTCAAGTGGGAAGACGTCACCGTTGGCGA
>JANLTL010000744.1:0-7101 GCA_031362905.1 Burkholderiales bacterium
GACACCACGATCTTAGCAATGCGAGGCTCTCAGCCATACCTCTTCCCACCCATGCCACCCTCTCGGCTCCTTAAAATAGTGCCATTGGGGTCAGACCCCATTATTTCAGCTCCGCGTTGCGCAGGGTCATGATACGCCAGCCACGTTCCGTGGCTGTTTGTCTCAGGGTGTCGTCGGGGTCGACCGCAACCGGGTCGGTGACACGTTCCAGCAAGGGGATGTCGTTGCGTGAATCGCTGTAGAACAGGCTGCGCGAAAAGCCCGCGAGCGATCTGCCCATCGCGCCGAGCCAAAGATTGACGCGCTCGATCTTGCCCTCCTGAAAACTGGGGATGCCGACCGGTTTGCCGGTGAAGCGTCCGTCAATCTCTTCGGCTTCGGCGGCAATCAAGTGCGGAATGCCGAAGGCGCGCGCGATGGGTGCGGTCACAAATGAATTGGTCGCTGTAACGCAGCAGCACAAATCGCCGGCATCGAGGTGCGAGCGCACCAGCGCACGTGCCGCCGGGGATATCGCCGGGCGGATCACCGCATCCATGAACTCGGCATGCCAGGCGTCAAGTTGCGCGCGCGGGTGGCGTGCCAGCGGCTCCAGGGCAAACGCAAGGTAGGCGTGAATATCGAGGGTGCCGGCCTTGTAGGCGGCGAAGAAAGCGTCGTTGCGCGCTTCGTATTGCTCGCGCTCGACCACGCCGCGCGCGATCAGGAACTGGCCCCACTCGTAGTCGCTGTCGGTCGCGATAAGCGTGTTGTCGAGATCGAACAGGGCGAGATTCATGGATTGGAAGCGGTGGAGTGGCGCGGTCTCAGAGATCGAGATCGCGTGACTGCGCCAGCAACTCGCGTACCAGCGGCAGGGTGACCGCGCGTTTGTGTTCGAGCGAGAACGCATCGAGTGCGGCGACGATGCCGCTGAGCGTTGCCATGTCGCGCCGCACATGGGTCATGATGTAGGCGATGACATCATGTCCCAGCGCCATGCCACGCGCGTGCGCCTGCGCGCGCACTGTGGCCTCGCGCTCGGCGTCGCTGAGCGGCAATACTTCGAAGGACAGACCCCAGGCAATGCGGCTTTTGAGATCGTCACGCAGCGGCAATTGCGCCGGCACGGCATTGCCCGCCATCAGCACATGGCCGCGCCCGTTGCGCGCTGAGTTGATGCGGTTGAACAATCCGATCTGCGCGGCGTCATCGAGCTGGTCCACATCGTCGTGCGAGGTCACGTCTTGCACGCCGGATTGGGCGCAAGCCGCCCGCCAGGCGGCAAGCAAGTGGCTGCGCCCACTCCCCGGCACGCCCCATAAATACAGGCAACGATCCTGCGCACCGTGGGCAAATGCCCTCAGAGCCGCCACCAGAGCGGCGTTGCGGCCGGTGACAAAATTGTCAAAGGTCGGCGCGGGCGGTGCGGCGAGTGCCAACAGCAGCTGGGCCACTTATTTCGCGCTCTGGTAAAAGCTGCTCGACAAATAGGCTGCGTTGACGCGGCGCAAGGCCACCAGCAGCACGGCAGACGCCGGCAGGGCAAGCAGCACGCCGAAAAAACCGAACACCTGGCCAAATGCAAGCAAGGCAAACACGACCGCGAGCGGATGCAGGCCGATGCGCTCGCCGACGATCCTGGGGGTCAGAAAGAAGCTTTCCAAAATCTGCCCAAGACCAAACACCACCGCGACAATCATCAGACCTTGCCCACCGTCAAACTGCAGCAGCGCGACCATCAAGGCCAGCATCAGGCCGGTGGCAAAGCCGAGGTAAGGCACGAACACCAGGAGGCCGGTGATGATGCCAATCGGCAGCGCAAACTCCAGTCCGCCTAGCCACAGCCCGATCGAATAGAACGCCGCGAGCAGTCCCATGACCGCCAGCTGGCCGCGCAAAAATTCGGCCAATACCAGATCGATATCGCGCGCCATCGAGCGCACCTCATTGCTGTAGCGGCGCGGTACGAAGTGGTCCATGCGTTTGATGATGCCGTTCCACTCGACCAGCAGATAGAACAGCACCAGCGGGATCAGCAGCAGGGTGCCGAGCAGGCCGGCCAGCGCGAGGCCGCCGAGTTTGAGGGAAGACAACACCTTCGGGATGATGCCTTCGGCGCTTTGCCAATGCTCGGACAAAAACTGCTTGACCGATTGGGTATCGAAGTGGAGGGTGATGCCAAACCACTCCTGCAACCGGGGCGCGAGTTGTGCGTTGAGATGGGTCAGAAACGCCGGTACCCGCTGCGACAGCTCGCTGGCTTGTTTGGTAAAGAGCGGCACCAGCACCAGCACCAGCGCAATACCGGCGAGCACCACCAGCACGATTACCGCGACGGCAGCGAGGCTGCGTGGCCATTTGACGGCGAGGAGTCCGGGCAGCAGGCGGTGCCGGCCCAACCACTCGACGCCGGGATTCAATATGTAGGCGAGCATGGCGCCGGCCAGAAACGGCGTAAGCACAGGGCCGAGCAAATACAGCACCCATAACAGCGCCAGGGCGACGGCGGCCCAGAGCAGCATTTGCGCGCGATCAGAGTTGGCAAGCATGTCGAGGGGATGGCGGGACCGATTGAAGCGCGCAGACTGAGAAGGCCAGGTCACGCAAGCGGGGCCGGTTAAAATTGTGCGCTGGTCCCTGATTTTACCTGCCTGCCTCATGACTCAGCCCGCTTCTCCAGTGTCTTTTGGCACCTCTGCCGCTCTCAGCTACCGCGACGCCGGTGTCGATATCGACGCTGGTGATGCCCTCGTCGAGCGCATCAAGCCGCTCGCCAAAAAAACCCTGCGCGAAGGTGTGCTGACAGGCATTGGGGGCTTCGGTGCACTGTTTGAAGTGCCCAAGCGCTACTTGGAGCCGGTGCTGGTGTCGGGCACCGATGGTGTCGGCACCAAGCTCAAACTTGCATTTCACCTGAACCAGCACGATACCGTTGGCATCGACCTGGTGGCGATGAGCGTCAACGACATTCTGGTGCAGGGTGCCGAGCCGCTGTTCTTTCTCGATTACTTCGCTTGCGGCAAGCTCGATGTCGAGACTGCAGCGCAGGTCATTGGCGGCATCGCGGCGGGTTGTGAAATGGCCGGTTGCGCGCTGATTGGCGGTGAGACCGCCGAAATGCCGGGCATGTATCCGGACGGCGAATACGACCTCGCCGGCTTTGCGGTGGGTGCCGTTGAAAAAACGAAAATCATCGACGGCAGGTCAATCGCACCGGGCGATGTGGTGCTTGGCCTTGCCTCGAGCGGCGCGCATTCGAACGGCTATTCGCTGGTGCGCAAGATCATCGAGCGCGCGGTCGCCACAGGCGGCGGTCTCGATTTCAACGCAGCCCATTTCCCTGACACACATGGCCGCGTGCTGCGCGACGTGGTGATGGCGCCGACGCGCATTTACGTCAAGCCCCTGCTTGCGCTGATGCAATCGATCACGGTCAAGGGCATGGCGCACATCACCGGAGGCGGTTTGGTGGAGAACGTGCCGCGCGTGTTGCAAGACAACCTTGCCGCCGTATTGCAGCGGGACGCTTGGACCATGCCGCCGCTGTTTACCTGGCTGCAACAGCATGGCCAGGTGGCAGACGCCGAAATGCATCGGGTCTTCAACTGCGGCATCGGCATGGTGGTAGTGGTGGCAGCTTCCGATGCCGATCATGCGCTGACGGAACTTGCCGCCGCTGGCGAAACAGTGTGGCGCATCGGGGTGGTTGCCGAGCGCGCACCAGGGCAGACGCAGACGATGGTGCAGTAGGTGCGCCAGGCGCGTGAGGTGTGCGCTATGATGGAACGATTCTTCCCCCCTTTCATTGGACATGAGAGACACGCCGGATACCCGCCACGAGCAGGCTGCCGCGCAGCCGCTTGACAGAGAGCCCCGTCACAGCAGCCATGCGCCGGCCAGCGCATCGCCCCCACATGGGTTTACCGCCGGCAACGTGGTGGACGCGTATCGGCGCTACGCACCGCTCTACGACCGGGTATTTGGCGCGGTGCTGGAACCGGGCCGGCGCGCGTTGGCCGCCGCAGTGTGCCGCGAAAATCCTGGCACTCTGCTCGAAGTGGGGGTGGGCACCGGCCTCTTGCTGCCGCAGTATCCGGCGCAGGCCAAGGTGACCGGCATCGATTTGTCGCAGGCCATGCTCGACAAGGCGCAGCAGCGGGCAGCGCAGTTGCCGGAGCGCGATATTCGCCTCCTGCGCAGCAACGGCGAGACCCTCGGTTTCGCAGCCAATGCGTTCGATTGCGTGACCTTGCCCTACGTGCTGTCGGTGACGCCTGATCCGGCGCGCCTGATTGGCGAGGCACTGCGCGTGTGCCGGCCGGGCGGCTCGATTCTTGTGGTCAACCACTTCAGTGGCAGCCGCACCTGGTGGCTGCTTGAGCGCCTGGTGCGCCCGCTCGCGGCGCGTATCGGCTTTCGTTCGGATTTCAGCTTGCAGGAGCAGATACTTGATCACGGCTGGCAGATCGAATCGATCCGCACCGTCAACCTGTTCGGCCTCTCCCGGCTGATTCATATCCGCAATCAGTGAGGGTACTGCGGGGGCTTGATCGCGCCACGACTGCTAGACGCGCAAGAATGGTTTATCACCGGCGATGGTGACGCGGTCCATCACGCGGCGCTGGCCGGCATAATCGTTCACCGCCAGATGCTGGGTCGAACGGTTATCCCACAGCGTCAGGGTGCCGCTGGTCCAGCGAAAGCGGATCTGGAATTCCGGGCGCTGGCTGTGACGGTTGAGGAACTCCATCAGCGGCGCCGATTCTTCCTCCGTCATCTCGGCAAAGCGGATTGCATAGACCCAGTTGATGAAGAGAATTTTGCGTCCGTGCTCCGGATGGGTGCGCACGCAGGGGTGGGCCTGTTCCTTGAGTGCGGCTTCACTCACGGCGATGCGCATGCTCTTCAAATCGTCGTCGGCATAGGTGCCTTGCGGGCCGTAGGAGCGCTTGGCGCTGTGCATTACCGTGAGCCCTTCGAGCAGGCGCTGCATGCCGGGCGAGAGCGCATCGAAGGCCTGCATCTGGTTGCTCCAGATGGTGTCGCCGCCAACGGTGGGCGATTCGCGTGAGTAGAGGCAGGTGCCCAGCACCGGCTCTTCCGAAAACGTCATATCAGTGTGCCAGCGCCCGCCGAAATTGAGCTTTTTGGTTTCGGCTGTTGCGACCGGCACCGCACGTTTCACTGCGACAGACTTGCGCAGGCGCTTGATACCCTCGATCTCGTGCATGGTTTGCGCGCTAAACCAGGATTCGCCGCAATGCGGGCACGAAATCAGGGGAATGCCCTCGATCACGAGCAGATCCCGCCCTTTGCCAAAGCTGCGCGTGACAGCACGCAGCGTAAGGCCGGTGCTGGCGCAATGCACGCAAGGTTCGTCAGAGCGCACAGACGGTGATGAAAACGAGCTTGCCGCCGTGGCCGACTTTGACGACGGCTTCTGCGGCGCTGCCGTCAAGCGTGACACCCTGGATAACGCACTTGACTTCGCGCGTTTCGCGGTCGCGCTGGCGCGCGGTGATGCTGCCGGTGAGGACGACGTTTTCGAGGTCGAGGATGGAGAGGTTGTCATCGTCAAGTTCATCAGATGCGTGCGTGGTAACGACGTTTTGAGCGAGCGCACCAGCGCACGAATTTGAACAATTCCCGGATGCTGCATCAAGACATTCTACAGCGACGAAAGATTCAGTCCGATCGGGCTCGCCACTGGCAAGCTACCTGCCCATTGAGCCTCTCTTGGGCGAAATTGCGGGTCCGATAACGGCGAGCCCACTGCAACAGTTCGGCGTTCAATGGCGCCTAACCGTCGCGGTAGTCGCGCGGAAACCGGAGATGCGCAATGAAACTGTTGGTTCAGGGCATTCGAAGTGACTACGTCGACTCGGTGCGCAGCGGCGGACCGGATGCAAACGGGCAAGCGGCTGTAGTGCGCACCGCGGAAGGCATGGCAAACCCGTGCCGACACTGTCTGGAACTGATTGGCCCCGGCGACGAGAAACTCGTCCTCGCCTACCGGCCATTTGATGAAGTGCAACCGTATGCAGAGGTTGGCCCCGTATTTCTGCACAAACACGCCTGCAAGCGGTACATCGCCGACGAACTACCCGTCTGGTTCAGATACCTGCAGCCAGCGATCATTCGCGGGTACGGGCACGACAACTGGATACGCTACGAGACCGGTGATGTCGTTCCGGGGGAACAACTGCCCAATGCATGCCACAAGATTCTGAATGATTCAGATATTGCGTACGTGCACATTCGATCGAAGTTCAACTGCTTCCAATGTCGGGTTGATCGCGGGTAAGGCATCTTGGTTGAGTTGCACAGCCTATAGTCTGGGTTGCCTGGCCGAGATTGAAGGGGCCGTGAAGCCTATGGTGGGAGCGGCTTCCGGACCGTGATGGCTGAAGAACCGCATGGATCATGGCTGAGCGGCATGCCCCGGTGAAAACAAGGCCTCATGCGTCGCGTGCGTTATGCCACACCGCTCACCAGCGTGCAGGTCCGAGGCTTCATCGACGCAAGTGCCCGCTCAAGCGCGGGCACCAAAGGCAATAGTGCGGGTAGCTCATTTGACAATGCGTCCAACACAATCACGGCTAGCGGAAGCGCCGTCAGGTTCTGCTGGTACGGCAGATTTTTATCTACGGTGACAAATGCGTCGAATTCGGTGGCGGCCAACGCAAGCGGTTGGCCGTTTTTTACCCCAGACCAGCCCATCTCGACAACCGTTCGGACCTCATGATTCGGCAACGAGCGGCGAAACTTGACTGGTACCGACTCGTCAAGCAGCAAGCGCATCGTCAGCCAAACGCGCTCTCGCCGCCTCAAGTACCGCTACAGCCTTTTCGCGGGTTACCGAGGGGAAATCTTCGAGAAAGTCTTCAAGGGAGGATGCGCCCTCGAGGTAGTCAAACAGGTTCTTGACGAGTACGCGCGTGCCCGTGAAGCAAAGCGCTCCGCTCATTATTTCCGGGTCGCGACTGACGAGGGATTTGTCCATGGCCGTCTCCTGTCTTGTGAGCATAGTTTACTCGCTAAGGAGCAATTCTCCAGACATGAAGACGCGCTTCATATGCCGTCCCGCTGGTCTTTTTTGGCAAGCAACACCTTCTTTAA
>JANLTL010000085.1:0-19081 GCA_031362905.1 Burkholderiales bacterium
CCCGATCTGACACTGCGCTGCCCTGTGTATGATCAGCCAAATGCCACCCTGAACTGCAACCCTCAAAGGATTCCCGCGCCATGCATGCACGCCGAAAACTTGTAGCCAGCCTTGCCGCCGCGCCCCTGCTCGCGGGTTTGCCAGCCACGCTGCGCGCCCAGTCGGGTGCCGCGCCGATTCGCATACTGGTCGGGTTCCCGCCCGGCGGAACCATCGACGTGGTGGCCCGTGTGCTGGCCGATCGCCTCAAGGACGAGCTGGGTGCGCCGGTGGTGGTGGAAAGCCGCATCGGGGCGGGCGGTCAGCTGGCCGCGCAGGCGCTCAAGGCGGCGGCACCCGACGGCAAGACCCTGATGCTGGCGCCCGACCACACCATGGTGGTGGTGCCGCTCACTGTCAAGGAACCTGGGTACGATCCGCTGCGCGACATGGTGATGGTCGGGCAGGTGGCGCGCTATGTCGGCGCATTCGCCGTCAGTTCCGCGATTGGCGTCAGGACGTTTGCGGAATTTCTGGCCTGGTCGCGCGCCAACCCGGCGCAGGCGAACGTGGGCATCCCGGCGCCGGGCAGCAAGCCGCATTTCGGCATGCTGGCGCTGGCGCGCGACGCGAAAGTGGCGCTCACCACGGTGCCCTACAAAGGCTCGACGCCGCTGGTGCAGGACCTGCTCGGCGGGCAGCTTGCCGCCGGCACCACCGCGCTGGGGGATTTTCTGGAACACCACGCGGCCGGCAAGCTGCGCATCATCGGCGTGATCGATCCGCGCCGGGTGGCGCAGTTGCCCGACGTGCCGACCTTCGCCGAGCAAGGCTACAAGCTGGACCTCAACTACTGGCTGGGAATGTTCGCGCCGGCGAAGACCGATGCGGCCGTCGTGCAGCGGCTGAATGCTTCTTTGGTCAAGGCCCTTGCGATGCCCGATGTGCGTGAACGCATGGTCAAGATGGTGTTCGAGCCCGCGTACGGATCTGCAGCGGTGATGGCTGAATTGATCCAGGCCGATACGCGCTATTGGGAGCCCTTGGTCAAGGCGTCGGGCTGGACCCTGCAATGACGCGTGTCGGGCTGATTGGCTTCGGCTTCATCGGCTCGCAGGTGTTCGAGCGGCTGCGCGCGCAGCCGGCGCTGGGCATTGAGGTCGCGTTTGTGCACAACCGAAACCCGGCGCGGCTGGGCGCAGTGCCGCGCGAACTGGTGCTCGGCGATCTGGCGCAGATGCCGGAACGTGAGGCCACTCTGGTGGTCGAGATGGCGCATCCGGACTACACGCGCACCTGGGGCGAGCGGATTGTCGGCCACGCCGACTACCTGCCCCTGTCGGTCACGGCCCTGGCGGACCAGGCCTTGCTCGAGCGCATCACGGCGCGTGCGCAGCAGACCGGGCATCACCTCTTGATACCGCACGGCGCACTGATGGGTACGGATAACCTGTTCGAATCGCGCCACATGTGGTCTGAGGTGCAGATCACGTTCTTCAAGAACCCCGCGAACATCGACTTTTCCGAGTCGGGGGTCGACCCGGCCGAGATCAGCGGCGAGACCGTGGTCTACGACGGCACGGCGCGCGGCATCGCCGCGCTCTATCCGCGCAATGTCAACACCATGGTGACCTGCGCGCTCGCCACCGTCGGGCTGGATCGCTGCCGCGCGCGCCTGGTGGCGGTGCCCGGGCTCAAGGTTGCGATTGCCGAAGTGCGTGCAGTCGGGCGCGACGGCGCGATTCTGCAGATGCGCAAGGAGCAGCCGGTGGTCGGGGTGTCGGGGACGGAGATGCTCGATTCGCAGTTCGCGTCGATCCTGCGTGCGGCCGGCGTCAGGGATACGGTGAGCTTTGTCTGACCTCGACTGACGGGGAGCCGAACTGGTCCGCGAAGTTCGACACGGCACGCACAGCTTGGCCAGATGGGTGCGCAACCTGATCCGCTATCGGCGCAGGCTCGCCGATGCGGCGTGAAGGAGTCGAGCCGTCGAGAAGCCGGTCATAGGGCCTTGAACGAGGCTTGGTCAGGCGACGGCGCGCAAGATCTGCCTGACGAATTCCGGCGCAAGATCAGCGCCATTGGGCCAAACAATCGTGCGGGTATCAGGATCGAGGCGAAACTGCCCGAACAATTTTGGATCACGTAGCGGTTCAAACATTTCGCCTTCCAATTCCTGCGCGAGGTCGATCTCGCCCTCGATGCCATCGTCGAATCGCACTCTGATCGCATAAGCGCCGGCATGTTCAAGTTTCACAATTTTCGAGATCATGTCATCACTCCAACGGATCGATTTTTCGCAAAGGCTTGCGCAACACCGCCAACTCCCAGTCTTCCAGCAATTCGCTCAGGTGCATTTGCCGCCACTCCTGAAGATAGATGCGCCAGCGCCCTGCGCGGAAAGTCTCCTTCGACCGTGCCAGCGGCAATTTGCATCGTAATTTCATAGTCGCCATAGTACGCGTGAAAATGCGGCGGTGCATGATCGCGGTAGAACATGGCAACGACAATTCCGAGGAAACGGCTGATTTCAGGCATGACGCATCAATCAGATTGGTGGCTCGCCCGCTGACGATAGGGCTTCAGCAGCTGCGACGGGTTGTCTGGCGCCAACGCATACTTCGTCAACCCGGGTTCAAGCTTCACGCCGGGCGCTTTGTATCCGCATGCTACGTGGCAGCGCTTCCACAAGTCGGCCCAACCGCGCCCTGCACCGGTTTTCTTGGCGCCGGGCTCGAACCTGTGAGTGATTTGCGCGAGTGGAAATGGCGGAAACCTCTGGCGGGAGCGGGTTTTGACGCGCTGCGCCGATGTTGAATTGATCAAAGCGATTTGAACGCCGCTTCAGCCGCGATCAAGGTAGTCTCAATGACGGCCTCGGTATGGGCTGCCGACACGAAGCCGGCCTCGTAGGCCGACGGCGCCAGGTGTACGCCGGCATCGAGCATGTGGTGGAAGAAACGGTTGAATGTTTCCTTGTCGGCCTGCATCACTTCGGCATAGCTGGCCGGCGGTTTGGGGGAAGCAAACAAGCCGAACATGCCGCCTACACTGGCGGCCGAAAACCCTTGGTGGGTGCGGCTCGCAGCGGCATTGATGCCCTTGACGAAGGTGCTGGTGCGCGCGCCCAGGGTCTCGTAGAAACCGGGCTTCTGAATTTCGGCCAGCGTCGCCAGGCCTGCCGCGACCGACACCGGGTTGCCCGACAGGGTGCCGGCCTGATAGACGCCACCGAGCGGCGACAGATGCTCCATGACGTCACGCCGCCCGCCCAGCGCCGCGACCGGCATGCCGCCGCCGATCACTTTGCCCAGCACGGTGATGTCGGGGACGATGTTGTAGAGCGACTGCGCGCCGTGCAGGGCGACGCGAAAGCCGGTCATGACTTCGTCGAAAATGCACAGCGCGCCGTGTTGGGTGCACAGGGCGCTCATGGTGGCGAGAAACTCCGTCGACCCCGGCACCAGGTTCATGTTGCCGGCAATCGGCTCGACGATGACGCAGGCGATCTCGCTGCCCCACTGCGCGAACGCGTCGGCCAACTGCTGGGTATTGTTGAAGTCGAGCACCAGCGTGTGCTGGGTGATTTCCGGCGGCACGCCGGCCGAACTCGGGTGGCCGTTGGTGAGCAGGCCCGATCCGGCCTTGACCAGCAGCGAGTCGGCGTGGCCGTGGTAGCAGCCTTCGAACTTGATGATCTTGGAGCGGCCGGTCGCGCCGCGCGCGAGGCGAATCGCGGTCATTGCCGCTTCGGTCCCTGAACTCACAAAGCGAATCCGCTGCATTGAGGGCACCAGCTTCGTCACCACTTCGGCGATCTTGATCTCGCCTTCGGTGGGCATGCCGAATGACAGGCCACTGGCCGCTGCATCCTGCACCGCTTTGACGACCGCCGGGTGGGCGTGGCCGAGGATCATCGGCCCCCACGAGCCGATGTAGTCGATGTAGCGCTTGCCTTCGGCATCCCACACATACGGGCCTTCACCTCGGGTGATGAAGCGCGGTGTGCCGCCGACCGAGCGAAAGGCGCGCACGGGGGAGTTGACGCCGCCGGGAATGAGCGCTTGGGCGCGGGAGAAGAGGGAGTCGTTGGTAGCGGTCATGTCGATGGGGGTTGAGAGCGATGGAGAACGAAGGCTGTGGTGAGGAAGGGTGAGGGGGCGGCGATGAACAGTGAGGCAGTGAGGAACAGTGAGGAACATGCCGGTGCGACCGGCATTGGCTTGGATTCATCAGCGGCGCCGGCCGCTTCAAGTGCAATGCGCAGAGTTCAGCATGACGCTATTTGAACAGGCTTGCAAACCGGGCGGCGCGCGCGTGAATGTCGGGCGCGTCGAACAGGTCTGATACCACCGCCACCGCATCGGCGCCGGCGGCGATGACGTCGGCCGCGTTTTGATGGGTGATGCCGCCGATCGCCACCAGCGGCAGTCCGAGTGATTTGGCGGCAGCAAACAAAGAGAGTGGCGCACGCACGGTGCCGGGCTTGGTGGTCGAGGCGAACATGCTGCCAAAGGCGAGGTGATCGGCCCCAGCCTCGTGTGCGGCGGTGGCCAGCGCCAGGTCGTTGTAGCACGAGGCACCGAGCAGGCGTTTGGGGCCGATGCGCGCGCGCGCCTTGGCGAGGGCGCCATCGGACCTGCCCAGGTGCACGCCGTCGGCGTCGACGTCGAGCGCAAGATCGACGTCGTCGTTGACGATGAAGAGGGCGCCGAACTTTTCGCAGACCGCCGCCAGGCCAATCGCGTGTTCGAGGCGTTTGGCGCGACTCGCCGTCTTGTTGCGGTACTGCACGATGCGTGCGCCGCCTTCGATGGCCGCGCGCGCGGTGACCAGCAAGCGCGTGGTGCCGTCGGGGCTGTCGTCCACAGCAGGGGTAATGGCATACAGGCCGCGCATGAAGCGGGCGGGGGCGTGCGGGTTCATGGTCGCGTGATGGTCCAGGAGGGCGCAATTGCGCTATGCGGGCCTATCGTTGTCCGGATTTTTCCGGGCCCAGAAAAAGCGATCGGGAATGAACTGCCCCATCCCTGGGCGAAAACCGGCCTTGAGCGCGTGCCAGGTGTATTCCTGCGCGGCGCGCACGGCGTCGGGCACGGTTTCGCCATTGGCAATCAGGGCTGCAATCGCTGAGGCGAGGGTGCAGCCGGAGCCGTGGTAACTGCCGGGCAGGCGCGTCCACGCATCACTGCGCACGAGACCCACGGCGTGACGCTGCGTGCTGTCAGACGACTCCGGCCCAGCGGGCTCGTCCTGCGGTTCCTGGGGTGGCAGCGGACCATAGAGATTGTTGACCACCTGGGCCGCGTTCTCGTGGGTGCCGGTGATGAGCACGTATTCAGCGCCCATCTGCAGCAGTGCTTCGGCTGCCGCTTCGAGCGAAGGCGCCTCACCGTCCGGGTCGCGCGTCACCAGGCGCCGCGCTTCAAGACTGTTGGGTGTGAGTACGGTGGTTTGCGGAATCAACAACTCGCGCATCGCGCTGATGATTTCGCCGCTGGCCAGTTCGTCGCCGTTGCCGGCTGCGAGTACCGGGTCGAGGATGAGCGGAATGTCCGGATAGTCAGAGACGATCTCGGCGATCGCCGACACGTTTTCGACGCTGCCGATGAGGCCGATTTTGAACGCATCGATGCGCATGTCTTCAAGTAGCTGGCGCGCCTGGTCTTCGACCCAACCGGCATCGACCGGATCGATGCCGGTCACACGCTCGGTGTCTTGCACCGTGATTGCGGTGACGACCGACAGGCCATGGCAAGCCAGCCCGGCCAATGTGAGCAAATCGGCCTGCAACCCGGCGCCGCCGGAAGGGTCGGAGCCGGCGAACACCAGCACAATCGAGGGAGTAGGGGAGCGGGAGGAAATGGGGGCACGCGGGAGAGGAGAAATGAAGGAGTGGCGCGCGCACGGCAACCGGTACGGATCAAGCAGCGGGCACCGATGAACGAGCGTAGTACCACGGGAACAGGGGGAGGTTCGACCCTCTGCGCCCGACGCGTGCGGCATCGGTTTGACCTTCCGCTGACGCCGCAACACCCTGCCCTCAATCGAAGTTGATGCGGCAGGCCAACGAAGGAGTCAAATGCTAGAATTTGCATTCTAGCGAAATTGCATCGCCCGGGGTGATACCGACGCGGCAAGCACATTCGCACGAAGCGTCCCACACCACGAAAATGACATGGAAAACAGCTACAAGACCTGGATGTGCCTGATCTGCGGATGGGTGTACGAGGAGGAGCATGGCGCACCCGATGAGGGTTTGGCCGCCGGTACGCGCTGGGCGGATGTGCCGATCAACTGGACCTGCCCCGAATGCGGCGCGCGCAAGGAAGACTTCGAGATGACCGAAATATGACAAAGTCATAATGTATTGGCGCGCTGGCGGACTACAATGCACAATGCCAACATGCAATGGGTGATTGACTTGGGTGATTGACTCGGGTGATTGACTCAATGGGTGGTTGACTGACCGGGAGCGGCGGCAATAAGCGGAAGCCATCAGCAGGACGTAAGTGGGCAGGACCAATCGGGATTCGGCAGGCTTGTCGTTTCGGGGCGCGGCGAGCGCACGAACGAGGAGCGCGCAAGCGGGTGCGCCAAGTCGGCGGGCCCGCAACCAGCGGAGAGCTTTGGGGATGGCTGACGCAACCAATCTGGCGGGTATCAGGGTAATGGTGATCGATGATTCGAACACCATCCGCCGCAGCGCCGAGATTTTTCTCAAGCAGGCTGGGTGCGAAGTGATACTTGCTGAGGACGGCTTTGATGCCCTTTCCAAAATTGCCGATCACGCGCCAGCCATCATCTTTTGCGACATCATGATGCCGCGCCTTGACGGCTACCAAACCTGCTCACTGATCAAGAAGAACGCCAAGTTTTCCGCCACTCCGGTGATCATGCTTTCGAGCAAGGATGGATTGTTCGATCGCGCGCGCGGGCGCATGGTGGGTTCCGATGAATATTTGACCAAGCCGTTCACCAAGGACAGTCTGCTCAAAACCGTGGAGACGCACTCGATGCGTCAGACCTGACCATGGCCACCGCTGACCTCGCTTGCGCCTCGTGTATGGCACCGGCCCTTGCCGGATCAATTTTCTTTTGAAGGAAAGTGCACCATGCCAGTCAACAAAATCATGATCATTGACGACTCGCCGACCGAGCGTTTTTTCCTGCAGGACCTGTTGACCAAAAAAGGCTTCAACGTGGTGACTGCCGAGAGCGGTGAAGACGGCGTTGCGCGTGCCAAGACGGAGATGCCGGACCTCATCCTGATGGATGTGGTGATGCCCGGCCTCAACGGTTTTCAGGCGACGCGGCAGATTTCGAGGGCGCCGGAGACGGCGCACATTCCGATCTTCATGTGCACTACCAAAGATCAGGAAACCGATAAGGTTTGGGGCGTACGCCAGGGCGCCAAGGACTATCTGGTCAAGCCGGTGAACGCCGACGAGTTGATGAGCAAGATTGTGGCGCTCGGCTAGCTTGCGCGGCTGCCTGCCTCCCGCCAGACTCCCTGCTTGCCCCTGATTCATCATGGCCACCAAAATCAGCCTTCGGCAGTTCCAGCAGGAATTGGCACAGCGCCTGTCCTCTGCCAAGACCGAGCAGACGGCCGCGGCGCGCCTGGGGGTGCAGTGCGGCAGCCAGAACTGGCTGGTAGCACTTGATGATGCGGGCGAAGTATTGGCGGTTCCCGAGGTGCTGTCCGTGCCGTTGACCAAACCCTGGTATGCGGGCGTCGCAAACATTCGCGGCGGCTTGTTCAGCGTGGTTGATTTTTCGGCCTATGCCGGTGGCGAACCGACGGTGCGCGGCAGTGATGCGCGCCTGATACTGGCGGGGCCGCGTTTTGGCATCAACGCCGCCTTGCTGGTGAGCCGCATGCTGGGCTTGCGCAATGCGCGTGATTTGCAGGCGCGGCACGATGGTGATGAGTGTGACTCCAACGCAGCGTGGTTTGGGCCCGTGTGGCATGAGACCCTGCCCGCTGCCGCGGGTGCCGCGGACGCGGCGCCGCAAGTTCGGCTGTGGCGCGAACTGAAGATGGAGCATTTGCTCGATGCGCCCGAATTTTTGAATGTGGGCGTATGAGCTGTTAGCGGGTTGCTGTCGTTGTGATTTGGGCTCGCGCAACCAATGACCGGTTGCGCAAACGCGCTGTTGAATTTGGTCTGGCTGAGGAGGCAACATGGCATTAGGCATCAAACTTCCCTTGGGCAAGGGTAAGGCCGGCAAGACGGGGCAAACGGCGAGCGCCGCTGCGGACCAGGCGCCGGGAGCGGGCCCAGACACCGTCGCTGCCAGGGCGGTGGCCCCGCGCAGTGCTGTTTCCAGACTGCCGCTGGTCGGCAAACTGCCAGTCGCGCAGCAATACGCTGCGCTGGCTACAGCGCTGTTGGCCGTGTTGGCGGCGTTTGCGATCGTGATCGCCATCGACATCAATCAGGCCAGCCAGCTCACCGCAGGCGTGTCGATCACCGGCGAAACGCTGATGCACTCGCAGCGCTTGGCCAAAGCGGTGCCGAATGCAGTGCAGGGCAATAGCGCGGGCTTCACGCAATTGCAACAAAGCCGTGACCGCGTCGCCGCCAACCTGCAATCGCTCGCGGGCGAGGGTGACAACAAGGTGAGCCTGCCGGGTACCGTCAATACCGTGCTCGAAAAGGTGCGCACGGAGTGGGAGCGCACTGAGAAAAATGCGACGGTAGTGCTGCAGCAGCAGCGCAATCTGACACAGTTGGGCCAGTCGATCCGCTCCATCAATACCAACAATCCGCAACTGCTGGAACTGGCCGAGCAGGTCGCGGCATTGCGCCAGCAGGGTGGTGCCAATGCGCGCGAGGTGAGCGCTGCCGGCCAATTGGTGATGCTCACGCAGCGCATGGCAAAAAATGCAAATGCACTGGTGGCCGGCGACACCATTGACCCTGAAGTGGCGTTCCTCCTCGGCAAGGATACGAATACGTTTCGGGACTTGCTCGGCGGCCTCACCAAAGGCAGCGAAGCGCTGCGTCTGACGGCGGTGACCGATGCGGAGTCCAAAGAGCGCCTTGTCGAACTGGATAAATCGTTTGCGGCGTACCAGTCTTCGGTGTCGGGCATTCTTGGCAACATGCAGCGCCTGGTCAATGCCAAGCAATCCGCGCTCAACATTTTCAATGACAACGAAAAATTCAAGGATTCGCTCACTGAACTCGATACCGCGCTGCAAAACGAGATCAGGACGCGCAACATCAACTTTGCAGTCATGGGCCTGCTTGGCCTGGCCGCCGCGTTGCTGATCTTCCTGTTGTTCCAGGTGTATCGCGCTGACCAAAGCGCGCGTGAGATCGATGCCGCCGCGCGCGAGCAGGAAGCCGAACGCCGCCGCGAAGAAGCGCAAAAGCAGGAAGGCACGGCCAAGCAACTCAACGACCAGAACCAGGCAGCCATTTTGCGGCTGATGAATGAATTGGCCGAGGTGGCCGATGGCGATCTCACGGTGCAGACGACGGTGACCGAAGACATTACCGGTGCCATCGCCGACTCGGTGAACTTCACCATTGAGGAGTTGCGCAACGTGGTGTTGCGCATCAATCAGGCGACCGCGCAGGTGACCACCGCATCCGAGAATGCCCAGCGTACCTCGGCGCTGTTGCTTACCGCACAGGACAAACAGTCGACCGAAATCCGTCAGACCGGCGAGTCGGTACTCAGGATGGCAAGCGACATCAATGAAGTGTCGGCCGGTGCCAAGCAGTCCGCCGAAGTGGCGCGCCAGTCGCTTACCGCTGCCGAGAAAGGGATGGCAGCCGTGCAGAACTCGATCTCGGGCATGAACGAGATTCGCGACCAGATCCAGGAAACCTCCAAGCGCATCAAGCGCCTCGGCGAATCATCGCAGGAGATTGGCGAGATCGTGGAACTGATCTCGGACATTACCGAGCAAACCAATGTGCTGGTGCTCAACGCTGCAATTCAGGCGGCCTCGGCCGGTGAAGCCGGGCGCGGATTCACCGTGGTGGCCGAAGAGGTGCAGCGCCTGGCCGAGCGCTCCGCTGAGGCGACCAAGCAGATCGGCGCGATCGTGAAGACGATTCAGACCGATACCCAGGACGCCGTTTCCGCAATGGAACAGTCGACGCAGGGTGTGGTCGAGGGTGCCAAGCTCTCCGACGCCGCCGGTCAGGCACTGTCCGAAATTGGCCAGGTGTCACGGCAGTTGTCGGGTCTGATTGACAACATCTCCACCACCACGTCTGCGCAGGCGCAGTCGGCCGGCACGGTGGCACAAAACATTCAGGGCATTCTCAGGATCAACGAGCAGACGGCGACCGGTACGAGACAAACAGCTGAGTCGGTACGGCAGCTCGCTGCGCTGGCGCAGGAACTCAAAGCGTCGGTTTCCGGCTTCAAGGTGGCGTAATACAGTGGCGTAGCGAGGTTGTGTAAGCAAGACCCTGCGCGCGGTTGACGGCGGACAGAGGAGCGCAGGACTGCGGAGAATCGAATGGGTGCAGCAGGGGAATTCGACATCGGCCCGCTAACGTGGGTCAAAGGGGAAATCGAGCAGGCACTGGCCAAAGCAGGTGTGGCGCTGGCCGCCTATCGCGTCAATCCCGCCGAGTCGACCCAGATCAAATTCTGCAAGACCCATTTGCATCAGGCGCACGGGGCGCTCGAAATCGTCGGGCTCGAGGGCGTTACCCGTCTGACGGAAGAGTGCGAACGCATTCTTGACGGCGCCGAAGCCGGCACGCTGGAACTTGACGCGGTGCGCGCAGAGGCGCTGGAGCTGGCCTTCACCGCGCTGCCGGTCTATCTCAATGAATTGGTGGATGGCGCGTCGCACCAGCCAGTCCGGCTGTTCCCGGCCTACAAGGCGGTGATGCAGGCGCGTGGCGCGGAACGCATTGCCGAGTCGGATTTGTTCTTCCCCAACCTGTCGGCGCGCCCGCCGCAGCGCGAAGCACCCGAGGTTCCGCCCGACATGCGCGAGCACGTGATGGCGCAACGCCGCCGATTCCAGAGTGGATTGTTGCGCTGGTTGCGCAACAGTGCCGATCCGGCGGCGCTCAAGGATATGGGCGATGCGGTGCGCGCGATTGAACGCACGCAGGCAGTACCGCAACATCGCGCGTTTTGGTGGATCACCACCGGCTTTGCCGAGACCCTGCAGGAGAGCGGCGGCGTGGTCGATCTCGATGTCAAGCGCCTGTGCGCGCGCATCGACATGCAGATGAAGCGGCTGATGGAAGGCTCGCCCAATGTGGCGCAGCGGCTGATGCGCGATGCGCTTTACTTTGTTGCCAAAAGCCGTGCCACTGGCAGTACGGTGAAAGAGTTGCGCGCGTTCTATCGCCTTGAGGGAGTGGTGCCAACCGCGCTCGCGCCGGCCAGTGGTGCTGCGCATCCCCGGGAAGCGATGCTGCGCGCGATCCGCGAAATTTTGGCAGTTGCGAAAGACAAGTGGAACAAATTTTCGGCTGGGCAGACCCACGAACTGAGCGGCTTTCGTGAGCAGGCCGGGCAGCTGAGGGAGAAAACCACGGCCTTGGGCCACGCGGATTTTGGCCGCTTGGTCAATGCCATTTCGGTGGTCACGGTGTGGGTGTCGGAAAACCCGGCCAAGGTGACCGAGCCGATTGCCATCGAAACGGCGACCGCGCTGTTACTGGCGGAAAATGCAACGGATAATTTTGCGCGCCTGGGTGAAGAATTCGCCAGTCAGGTCGCGACCATGGCGGCACGCCTGAAGGCAAGCTTGGCGGGACAGACTGTCAATCTGCCGACAGTGGCCCTGCTCGACGAGATGACGCGCAAGGCGCAGGAGCGCCTGCTGATGGCGCAAGTGGTCAGTGAAATAAAATCCAATCTGGGGGGGATCGAAACTGCGCTTGACGCTTTCTTTCGCGACGCGGCGCAGCGCACCGAATTGCCTGGCCTGGACAAACAGATCCGTCAGGTGCAGGGCGCGCTCACCATCCTGGGGGCGGACAAGGCGGTCGCGGCGCTGCAGGGCTGCCAGGCCGATATCGCACGTTTTGCGCAGGCGGACTACACGCCGCAGCAGGCCGATTTCGAGCGAGTCGCCAATACCCTGTCGGTGATGGGCTTCTATGTCGATGCCATGCAGCACGGCAATGTGGACTACGATGACGTCGCACGCCCCGCCGGTGACGCACCGCGTCAAACGCGAGCCGGTGCAGCCGAAGCGGATGTCGATGCGGTAACCGAGGCATCGCTGCGCGCGTCAGAGCCGGCAGACGGCGCTCTCGAAGGTAGTGTAGAGGCCGAACTCGAGCAAGAAAAGCAGGACGCACGCACACTCTTCGATGCATGGCGCGAGGAACCACACGACGCCGTGCTGACTGCCGAGCTCAGGGCGACACTGGAGTCAATCAAGAACGACGCCGATCTGGTCGACGACCCCTCACTGCGCTTGAATGCGGTGGATGTGCTTGCCGCCATTCAGATGGCAGGGCTCGAAGCAGGTAGCGGCGCGGCGGGCGGGGCGCCGACTGGTCTTGCACAAATTGACCAAGCGATGGCGAAGCTCGCGCCCGCGCGCCCCGCGGCGGTCGACGCGGTTGCGGCGGCAGCGTTGCCCGAGGCAGTCCCGGAAGAAGCGGTTGACGCGGAATTGCTCGCCATCTTTCTGGAAGAAGCCGAGGAAGTCCTCGCCAACATCGGCGAGCACCACGGTCTGGTGAAATCGATGCCGGGCCATAAAGAGTACCTGACCATCATTCGCCGCGCTTTCCATACCCTGAAGGGCAGTGGCCGCATGGTGGGCTTGATGCGCTTCGGCGATGCCGCATTGAGCGTCGAGCAAACCATGAATCAGTGGATGCAGGAAGAGAAACCGGCCAACGCCGATTTGCTCGCCTTGATTGAAGCTGGACGCGAGTTGTTCGTGCGGTGGGTCCGGGATCTGTCAACGCAGGCGGCGTCGTCCGCCGATGCCAAGCCCTTGATTGCGGCTGCCGAACGGGTGCGCGGCGGCGGAAGTTTTGAGATCTCCGGCGGCGCGCCGGTCGCGCCCGCCCAACCATTGACTGCCGTCAATCCTTCTGCAGGACCTGCGGCGTCGTTGGCAGCGGTTGCAGTTGAGGGCATTCCGGCGATGGCATCCGGTGTCGCTGCGGCGGACGCCGGCGCAACCACAACGCCTGCAGCGCCGGCCGATCCGACCGTCATCATCGGTGACATTCGCGTCAGCCGCGGGTTGTATACGATTTTTGTCGATGAAGCGGGTGTCCATCTTGCCACCGTGCGGCGCGAAGTGACGCTGCTGGAAGCCGAGCCGCAGCCGCCGCGCGATGAGTTGGTGCGTGCGGCCCACACACTCGCCGGTATCGCGGGTACTGTCAATTTCCAGAAGCTGCATGCGCTTGGCCGCGCGTTCGAGCGCATGTTGTTGGCAGCCAAAAGCAGTGGCGTCATCCTGGACCCGTCGGATCTCGTGCTTGCACGCGACACGGCAAAGGCGCTCGACGCCATGCTGGCGGCAGTGCGCGAGTTGCGTGCGCCGTCTGCGGCAGACGATCTTGAGGCGCAGCTTGAAATGCGTCGCGCGGAGTGGGCGTCGGCTGCAGAAGAGGCCGCGCACGCCAAGCCGCCGGATGGGCTGCCAGAGGCGCTGATGGCGCCCGGCGTGGTGGACCGCGATCGGGCCGCGGCGGCGGACGCACCGTTACCTGCCGCTTCTGAAGCGGGGGAGCCCGCGGTCGACGTCGTGATCGATTTTGCGGCACTTGGCGCGACCGTGCCGGTTGCCGAACCGGTGCCCGCTGCGGCGCCGCTAGTGACGCCGGATTTTTCCTTTCATGTTGAGTCATTTGACGAGCCGCCGCCTGTTGCGCCGACGGTCCAGGAGCCGTCTGTTGAAGCGTTGTTTGCTTCGATTGCTGATTCGGCTGGTGACGGGCCGTCGCAAGCAGGGGTGCCTGGCCCTGCCCCCGCGCTCGCCGCAGCAGACGATGCGGGTGGTGGCTTCTCGTTTCATATTGACGACATGACGTTTGCTGCGGCACCGGCGCCGCTCGCCGCGCCGGTCGAGCCGCCTGCCGAACTCTCGCTGCAATTCATGGATGATGCGGCAGCCGGGAATTCGCTTCCTGCGGCGGCGGCCTCCGCACCAGAGCTGGCTAGCGTGCCGGACTTGGGTGAACGCACGATTCTCGCTGCTGCTGGCGGCTCCCTTGCTGCCTCGTTTGCAGTGGCGGCGATCACTTCTGCGCCGGCCCCGGGCGCCTCGGGCAATGATGCAACAACACCCCCAGCCGTCGCCGTTTCCGCTGGCATGCCGACCGATGAGGAGTTGCGCGCGCGCGGGTTCGATACCAATGAGCGGCGTCAGGAGCGGCTCGATGACGAGATTGATGACCAGTTGTTGCCGATCTTCCTGGAAGAAGCGGGTGAGCTGATGCCGCAGATTGGCGAGCAGTTGCGCGGTTGGGCGGAAGGCGGCAATCCGCTGGGCCTGCAGCGCTCATTGCACACGCTCAAGGGCAGCGCGCGGATGGCGGGTGCGATGGCGCTGGGCCAACTGACGCACAGTATGGAGACGCGCGTCGACAATACGATGCAGTTGCCGGCGATTCCGCCGTCCATTTTCGAGGGGCTGTTTTCGTCATTTGACCGCCTCACCATGCTGGTCGAGCAGTTGAAGACTTTCGATCCGGCGGCACCTGACCGTGTGGCCGAGGCCGGACGTGCGGCACTGGCCGACGACGATGCTTCCAAGCTCGTGCAGGCATTTGACGCGGCGGCATCCGTTGCGACTGCTGCAACCGATAGCGGGGCGGAACCGGTTTCCGGAGTCGCGCCAGGCGCTCTTCCCGCTGCGGCGCCGCTCAGCACATCCGCCAAGGCGGCAGAAGATGCGCGCGCGATGCTGCGCGTGCGCGCCGATGTGATTGACCGCCTGGTCAACGAGGCCGGCGAAGTGGCCATCGCCCGTTCGCGCATCGAGGGCGAGATGCGCGCCATCAAGGGCGGTTTGAAAGATTTGACCGAGAACCTGATCCGCCTGCGCGGTCAGTTGCGGGAAATCGAGATTGCCGCCGAATCACAGATGCAGTCGCGTCAGCGCGAGGTTGAGGAAAAGCACGCTTCGTTCGACCCGCTGGAGTTTGACCGTTTCTCGCGGTTTCAGGAAATCACGCGCATGATGGCCGAGTCAGTCAACGACGTGGCGACCGTGCAACAAAGCCTGTTGCGCAACCTCGACGATGCCAATGCTGCGCTGTTGGCGCAGAATCGCCTGAACCGTGACCTGCAGAATGACCTCATGCGCGTGCGCATGGTGCCGTTCAATAATGTGGCTGAACGCCTGTATCGCGTGGTGCGGCAGACGGCAAAGGAACTGGGGAAGCGCGCCAACCTGGACATCAAGGGCACGCAAGTGGAGATTGACCGCTCGGTGCTCGAGCGCATGACCGGTCCGTTCGAGCATTTGCTGCGCAATGCCATAGCACATGGTCTCGAAGACCCGCAAGGGCGTGTGGCTGCCCACAAATCCGACATCGGCCAGATTTCACTCTCGGCGCGGCAGGAAGGCAATGAGTTTGTCCTCGTATTTGAAGATGATGGACGCGGCCTCGACATTGCGCGCATCCGCAGCAAGGCGGTCGCCAACGGCTTGATGGCAGCCTCGGACCAGTTACCCGACGCGCAGATTGCGCAGTTTATTTTTGCCAGCGGATTCTCGACCGCTGCCGAAGTGAGTGAAGTGGCTGGGCGCGGCGTCGGCATGGATGTGGTGCGTGCCGAAGTGACTGCCTTGGGCGGGCGCGTGGAGATTGATTTCACGCCCGGCAAAGGCTCGCGCTTCACCATCTTCCTGCCGCTCACCTTGGCGGTGACACAGGTGGTGCTGATCCGCACCGGGCAGCGCACGTTCGCCGTGCCGTCCGCGATGGTTGAGCAGGTGCGGCAGGTCAAGATTGACGAGCTCGACAAGGCCTATGCTGCCGGCAAGTTTGAGTGGCTCGGGCGTGAATATCCCCTGCAATTTTTGCCACGACTGTTGGGTGATGCCACGCAAACCGCAGAGGGACAGCGGTTTACCCCGGTGCTGCTATTGCGTTCCGGCCTGCAGCGTGCCGCGATTCACGTCGATGAAATGATCGGCAATCAGGAGGTAGTCGTCAAGAACATCGGGCCGCAACTGGCGCGCGTGTCCGGCATCTCCGGCGCGACGGTGCTCGGTACCGGCCAGATTGTGCTGATTCTCAATCCGGTGCCGTTGGCCACGCATATCGCAGCGCTCGCTGCAGTGCAGTCGGGGAGCATTGGCGATGAGGTTCAGGGCGGCTCCGGTACCGGGCCGCAATCCCGCGCGCCGGCTTCCGCAGCAACGGTGGCTGCTGCGGCACCGGTCTCTGCCCAGCCCACCATCATGGTGGTGGACGATTCGTTGACGGTGCGCAAAATCACGTCGCGCTTGCTCACGCGCGAAAACTACCAGGTGCTGACTGCGAAAGATGGCGTCGATGCGCTCGAGCAATTGGGCGACCTCAGGCCCGATGTGATGCTGGTGGATGTCGAGATGCCGCGGATGGACGGCTTTGATTTGACGCGCAATGTGCGCGGCGATGACAATCTGAAGCGTATCCCGATCATCATGATTACGTCGCGCACGGCCGACAAGCACCGCAATTACGCGATGGAAATTGGCGTCAACGTATTTCTGGGAAAACCTTATCAGGAAGAAGAGCTGCTGGAGCACATCGCTTTCCTGGTAAAGAATCGCGCCCACGTCACCGCGACGATTCACTGACGCGCACTTACTGTTGCGGTGATGGGGCGTCCGCGTCGGACTGCCAGCAGGTTATACGCGCTACCCGGGTTTCGATCGCGTGGTGGCTGCAAGCGCAATCACCAGAATCAAGTGCGCAGGCTCAAGTCTGCGCGACGCGGGTCCACTGGCCCTGGCGCTGCTTTCCCCTTGACGCTGCTGTCCAAGGTGTGCCGCTGACCCGTGCAGTAAAATCAGACCTGTCATTCCATGTTTGAAGGAGCTGCGATGTCGCAACGGCTTGCCGTGGTGTCAGGCCACTCTCCGGGCGCGATCGGCGTCGCAGTGAATCCCGCAGCAGAAGTTGCCGCAGCGGAGTCACAGCAGTCCGCCATCAGCAGCACAGACGAGATCATTGCCGAGCTCAAGGCGGGCCGCATGGTCGTCGTGGTGGACGACGAGGATCGTGAGAACGAGGGCGATCTGCTGATGGCCGCCGAGTTCGTTACGCCGGAAGCCATCAACTTCATGGCGCGCCATGCGCGTGGCCTGATTTGCCTGACGCTCACTGAAGAGCGGTGCCAGTTGTTCAACTTGCCGCCGATGGCGCGCAACAATGGCACCAAACACGGTACCAATTTCACTGTCTCGATCGAGGCTGCGGAAGGCGTCACTACGGGTATATCGGCAGCCGATCGCGCGCGCACCATCCAGGCTGCCGTGGCGCGCGACGCCAAACCGGCGGACATCATTCAGCCCGGCCATATTTTCCCCGTGGTCGCGCAGTCAGGCGGCGTACTGATGCGCGCCGGGCATACCGAGGCCGGCTGCGACCTCGCTGCGCTGGCGGGGGTGATGCCGGCGGCGGTGATCTGCGAAATCATGAACGAGGACGGCAGTATGGCGCGACTGCCTGATTTGATCGAGTTTGCGCGCGTACATCAGCTCAAGCTCGGTACGATTGCCGACTTGATTCACTACCGCAGCCGCACCGAGAGCCTGGTGCGGCGCGCCGCCGAGCGCGAAATATCGACAGCGCATGGCCCGTTCCGGGCGGTGGCGTATCTCGACCGCGCCAGCGGCGCATCACATCTGGCGCTGGTCTGCGGCATGATTGATGCGGAGCACGAGACGCTGGTGCGCGTCCATGAACCGCTCTCGGTGATTGACCTGGTCGACACGGCTGCGGGTACCCATTCGTGGAGTGTGGACGCAGCGTTGCGCGTGATTGCCAAAGCGGGCAGTGGCGTGGTGGTGTTGCTCAATACGACCGAGAGTGCGGACGGCCTGGTCGCCAAGCTCAATGATCTCAATGCCGGTGTACGCCCCAAATTCAAGATGGATTTGCGCACCTACGGAATCGGGGCGCAAATCCTGCGCAACCTCGGTGTGCGGCGCATGAAGCTGATGTCAAACCCGCGCAAGATGCCCTCCATGACCGGCTTTGACCTTGAAGCGACCGGCTACCTTGCGCCGGAGGCGGCATGAGTGGCGCTGCTGCGGCATTTGACGAAGGCTTGTCCGGGCGCGGCCTGCGCATCGGTATCGTGCAGGCGCGTTTCAATGCCCACATTGGCGACCGCCTGCGCGCGGGCTGCATGGCCGAGTTGAAACAGCTCGGCGTTGCGGACGACGACATCGAGGTGGTGATGGTGCCAGGGGCACTTGAAGTGCCTTTGGCGTTGAAGGCGCTGGCGCAATCGGATGAGTTCGATGCCCTGATCGCCTTGGGTTGCGTGATGCGCGGTGAAACCTATCACTTCGAACTGGTGTGCAATGAGTCCGCGCGTGGCATCAGCCGCGTGCAGCTCGATCACGGCGTTGCCATCGCCAATGCCATTCTGACAGTCGAGAACGAGGCGCAGGCCGAGGTGCGTATTGTGAAGGGCGCAGAGGCCGCGCGCGTGGCGGTCGAGATGGCGCTGACGCTCGAAGACCTGTCCGAATGATTCCTTGCCTGTACGAATCGTTCCCAGCGTAGAGTGCAGCCGCCATGAACCTTAGCGTGACGCACAACCCGAAAGCCGACCCGGCATGAAAAGCGCCCGCCGCCGCTCCCGTGAATTTGCCGTGCAGGGCTTGTATCAATGGCAGATCAACGCCGTCGATCCGACCCTGATTGCGGCCGATTTGATGCAGGCCAAGGGCTTTGCCGAGGCCGACGAGAAACATTTTCGCGCACTGCTGCATGGTGTGATTGCCGACGTCGAGGCCCTGCGCACGCAGATCGGCGGATGTATTGACCGGCCGATTCGCGAGTTGAGCCCGGTCGAACACGCGATCCTGCTGCTGGGAACGTTCGAGCTCAAGCACCACATCGAGATTCCGTATCGTGTCGTCATCAACGAGGCGGTCGAATTGGCCAAGACCTTTGGCGGC
>JANLTL010000086.1:0-12051 GCA_031362905.1 Burkholderiales bacterium
CCGCGCTTTTGCGGCGTCCCTCCTCGAATGAAAGGTGGTTGGGCTGTACGGGCAAAGCCGCCACTTCGCGAATCAGTTGCTGCGCTTCGTACGGTGCATCCTTCTTTGGAATAAACGTGAATGCAAACGGACCAACAACCAGAAGGAAATAGCCGAAATACTCAAGAATTTCTTTGAGACCGGTCCATTGGGTCGTAAACGAACGTAGAAGTCTGCGGCAAGCGAAGCGAGTTCGCAGCACTGCCGGGTTGGCCGTTACTTGAGCGCCTTTACAACAAATACGGTATGAGTCACCAAGCATCCTATGAATGCGACGGTACCAACGACAAGTGTCACCTCAGGCACTCCTGCTACTGTGATCAGCTTCGGGGTGAGGGCCAGCACTGTAACCGCGCCGGCGATTGCAAAGACCGTTACCAAAAGGGTCCATTTGAGTAGGTGTTGAATCGACGTGAGCGTTTCAACATGATGGGCAAATGCGTTGCGTTTGCCGAGATAATATGGGGCGTTGGCATTGTCTGGATTCAAGGGTGGTGTTTTTCGTAGAAATTCTTCTAGTGCAGAGAAGTCCGCTTCACCGCACAACTTCATGGCCGTGTCATTCGGAATGTAGGGTTGAATGGCGGATACCGCGAGATCGTGAAGCGCGATACCAATTATTTGCAACCGATACAGCGCAAATGCTCCCAACAATGCGATTGCCGCCGCCAATGTCTGTGCGATGGTGCTAAACGTATAGAAGAGAGCGTTTTCCACGAGGCTGCCAATCCGTAACGAGATGTACCCGACCTATTTGTCGGATTAGAGGACTACAAGCCGTCGCCCATTCTGAGACGAGTTTGCGTAAGAGCCCGTTTGATAGCGCGATGCATATTTCCCATCCTGAATCGTAGACTTCAAGCGAAGGTGAAAAGCGGCACCTGTAGTCCGGGAATTCTAGTGTCCTTGTGAACGCTCAGATATTCTCAATTTCGCCAACAACATACTTCTAAAACTTTTGGTGCAAGCCAATTCCAGAGGCATAATGACCGGAAACCCTTGGTGCAAGCGCCTCTCAGGTGCGGCCCGCCAGCGATACAAGTCCGGTGTGTCCCTGCAACAGCGCGACGACGGTGTTGGTGTCGAGCAGCAGGCGCTTACCAGGCATCGCGTTGGGTGCGTTGTTCCCCAACGGCATCGCCGCGCCAGGTGAGGCGGCCAACAAGATCATCAAGCCGGTATGAGGGCGCGCCCGCCGCTTCGCCATCGGTCTCATCGACCACGACCATGACGGGCTTAACCGGCGCGCGCGCTGGCGCGCGATCCAGCCAGCGCAGCGTGACACCATCGAGTTGTGCGGGGTAGCTCTTGAGCACGGGTACTCCTTCAATGTGTTTCTGCACGAGCGCGGCGGCAATCATACTACCGGGTGGTAAAGCTGCCGGCCCAGATCAGCGGATTGTTCAAGGTGGTAGCGAGTTTTTGTGCGGGACCTTTCGCGTTGCTGTTTTTTTTCCGGCTGGTTTCTTCTGCACAGGCTTTTTCGCCGCCGGCATTTTCACGGATGATTTTTTCGCGGCGGACTTTCTTGCAGCGGATTTTTTTGCAGGGGGTTTTCGCTTGGCAAGCGTTTTCTTGATCCCGCTTGCCGCGACCTTGCCGGGATTCGCTGCGTGCTTGCGCGCAGCAGGTTTCGGCGCTGCGGCAGCGCTGGCACTAAGCGTACCGCAGGTATGCTCCGGCTCCTCAGAAGCAGGCGCGAGATCAATGCCGAACACGTCCGCCAGACTGGCATCGTCGAGCACGCGCGCTTTGGAGGTGGACTTGCGTGCCAGGGGCAGGCCATCCGAAGCATGTGCGACCAACTCTGCGGCATCCACTTTGCGCAGGGTGAACAGCAGTTCGGGTTGCTCATCAAGCCTTGCGCCCACGCCGTACAGCACAGCCGCCACGTGCTTGCACATGTAGGCGCCGTCCGGGCAACTGCAATCGAATTTAATTTCGCGCGGCGTGGGGAACAGGCCTTCGCCCTGACGGCACATGCGCTCCATCACGCCTTTGGAGAGGCGGCCTTGCAACAGTTCGACCAGCGAGTCGATGGTGCCGGCGCAGTCGCGGCTGAGCGCCTGCCAGCGCTCCTTGGGCAGCGCCGTGATCTTGATCGTGGTGGTGTAGAGGCTTGACCCCATCACCTGCGCCTCGACCGCGCCGGGCACGATCTTGAGATCGATCACTGAGCCGTTGCGCACATAGCTGCGCCCGCGCGGCAGACGGTTTTCAAAGTCGCTGTAGTGCTCCATGTTGGCGCACCAGGCTTTGCCCCAGAAGGTCTTGGTGATGCCCTTGCCGTCGATGGTGATCGGCGCTAACTTCACACCCTTCTTCGCCAGTTTGGCGATGCGCTGTTCCGTTTGGCGGCGCCGCTCGGCAACCGGCACATAGGGCGGGTAATAACTGCTGTAGCGGCTGTAACGGTTGTAAGACATGGGTCAATCCTCCACGGCGGCGGTGTGAATATCGAGGGCCACCAGACGCAACAACTCATCGTCCGGCATTTCGGTGAGCAACACTTCAGCGCCGGCTTCGACCACGTCGCGCGTCAGTTGCTGCTTCGATTCAATCAACTGGTCAATTTTGTCTTCGACCGTGCCCTGGCAGACAAATTTGTGGACCAGCACATTGCGGGTCTGGCCGATGCGGAAGGCGCGGTCGGTGGCCTGATTTTCGACGGCGGGATTCCACCAGCGGTCGAAGTGCACGACATGGGCGGCGGCGGTCAGGTTGAGGCCCGCGCCGCCGGCTTTGAGCGAGAGCACGAAGAAGGGCGCGTCCTCGTCTTCCTGAAAGCGCCGTACCAGTTCGCGGCGCTTGGCTATCGCCGTGCTGCCGTCGAGCACCAGCCCGGCACGGCCAAAAATGCCACCGAGAAAGGCGGCCAGCGGCGCCGTGGTTTCGCGAAACTGGGTGAACACCAGCATCTTTTCCTGCCTTGCGGCAATCACCTCGGCGATCTCGCGCAGGCGCGTGAACTTGCCGCTGTCAAGCTCGCGCCAGGCGGCGTCGCCGAGCCATTGCGAGGGGTGATTGCAGATCTGTTTGAAGCGCATCAGGAAGGACAGCACCAGGCCGCGCCGTTTCATGCCATTGGCCTGGTTCAATTGCTTGGCAAGTTCCTTGACGGCTGCCTGATACAGGGCGGCCTGGCGCGGGCTCAGGTGACAAAACGTTTTCATTTCGGTTTTGTCAGGCAGATCGGCAATCACCGATTTGTCGGTCTTGAGCCGGCGCAGTATGTAGGGGCGTACCAACTCGCGCAGGGGGCCGTAATGGCCGCTCGCGGCAAGACGGCGCGTGAAGGCGGTAAACGCTTTGCCCGAGCCGAGCAGCCCGGGATTGATGAAATCAAAAATCGACCACAGGTCAGAGAGGCGGTTTTCCACTGGCGTACCGGTCAGGGCGATACGCATGCGCGCCTTCAGCTGCTTGACCGTGCGGGTCTGTTTGGTGCCGGGATTTTTGATCGCTTGCGCTTCGTCGAGTACGGCCAGATGCCAGGGCTGGCCCTGCAGTGCCTGCACCCGCTGCAGGGTGCCGTAGCTGGTGATGACCAGATCAAAGGTCTGCAATTGCGTGGCGCCGAGTGCCCGGAGCTCAGCCGCAGGCATGGCCGAAGGATGGGCGATCAGCGCTTTCAAGCCCGGCGTGAAGCGCTTGATTTCGGCTTCCCAGTTGCCCAAGAGTGAGGCCGGCGCGACCAGCAGGCTGGGAAGATGTTTCACTCCCGCGCGCTGTTGTGCTCCGGCGCGCTCTGGCACGGGGCCGGCCGGTGCATTTTTGAGGGCCAGCAGCAAGGACAGAACCTGAATCGTCTTGCCCAGGCCCATGTCGTCGGCGAGGCAAGCACCCAGCCCAAGCTGGTGCAGCAGATAGAGCCATTGCACGCCGGCCTGTTGGTAGGGGCGCAGTGCCGCTTTGAGGCCGCTGCCGGGCCGAATCAGCGCGAGGCCCTCGGGACTGCGCAAGCCGCGCAGCATGTCCGCCAGCCAAGGGCCGGCTTCAATCCCGGCCCACGCCGCATCAAGGCTTTCTGCGCTGTCATCACGGGCGTCGAGATTGGCGCCGGCCAGCAGCCGCATGGCGGTGGCAAACGGCAGGCCGCCTGCTCCCGCAGCGTCTTCGATCGAGCGAAAGCGCTCGATCATGCGCTGCAATTTGGCGCGGTCCACTTCGACCCATTGGCCGCGCAGCAACTGCAAGCCGTCGGCGCCCGCGAGCATTTTTTTGATCTCGGTGCCACTCAGGGTGGCGCCATCGAGAGTCATTTCCATCTCAAAGCCGAGCAGTGCATTGGCGCCCAGTAACGATGGTGCGCTGTCGCCGACGCTGGCCTTCACTTGCGGGCGCGACGGCCGGCCGCTCTTCCACAAGGCCGGCACGCGCACCACCACGCCTGCGGCTTCGAGCTTCGGGCTGTCGGTGAGGAACTGCAGGGCCTCGGATGCGCTCCAGCGCAAGGGATGAAACACTGCGCCGTCATCGACGATCTCGCGCAGCCAGGCGCACTGCTGTGCGGCGCGCTGCACCGGTTCGAGCAAGGCCAGCAATTGCGCACGGTGTTTTGTGCCGGCGTATTCCTTGAGCGCTTGTCCGAGCGGCAAATGCTGGGCGCGCGCCAGCGCCGACAGTTTTGGGGTGTAAGTGGCGAGAAACGCAAACGGCGCGTCTTCGTCCCTGCGGTTTTCAGCGAGGTTGAAATGCACCCGCCCGACCAGATTCCAGGCCGGGTGGCAGGCTTTGAGAAATTCCTGCGCCGGCTGCCCGGCGGCGGCCGACTCCGTGCGAAAGGCGGCGTCGAGTTGGTTCCATAAATGGCGCAATACCGCCGCGTCGAGATACTCCGCACCCGCCATCGGCGGTGCATCGGCGATCAGCGCATCGAGCTCTGCGGCAGGCGGCGGCACTGCCAGCACGGCGGCACCGGCATCACCAGCGGCGGGGAGCGCGTGGCACAGCGCCGTAACATAGCGCGCGCCGAATTCGCGCCACCATGCCAGTACCGGGGGCAGCGGCAGACCCACATGGCGCGCACCGAGTTGCAACAAGCCGTGACCCGTGCCGCGCGCGAACGCGGCACCCACCGCAGCGGCCGCTTCGGCGGGCAGTGTGGCATCGCCTTCACCTGATGAGAGCAGCAGATGCCCGCGCGGGGTGAGCGTGAGGGTCAGTGCGGCAGCAGAGGTGTCCGTACTCATGCGGCGTCAGGCCGGAACCGGCGTAAAACCAAGCGGTCGATGCCTGAAAACCATTGGTGGACAATAGTTTCAGGGATGATATGTCTAAACCCGTTGGTGGCAGCGGGTTTCAGAGGCATGCCCATATCAGGCGCGGTCAGGCGCGCCGCGCCAGCGCCACACCCGTCACCTCGCGCAGCGCAGCCAGCGTCTTCTGCAGAGCCGCGACACTGGTGACTTCGACCGTGAACGCCATGCGCGCCACCTGCAGCCGCGACTGCGAGCGCGTCGCAGTGACATTGACTTTTTCGCGCGACAAAATTTCGCCAATGTCGCGCAACAGGCCGGGGCGGTCGTGGGCTTCGATCTCGATATCGACAGCAAACACACAGCCAACCTGTATGCCCCACTGACTCTCGATCACGCGCTCGGGCGCGCGCTGGCTGATGTTGAGGAAGTCCTTGCAGTTGGCGCGGTGGATCGAGACGCCGCGCCCGCGGGTGACGAAGCCGGCTATCGCGTCGGGTGGTGCGGGCTTGCAGCACTTGGCCAACTGCGTCATCAAGCGATCCACGCCCACCACGAGGATGCCGCTATTCTTGCCGCTCGCGTTTTCGCTTTTCGATTTCTTGGCTGTGATGGTGAAATCTTCTTCTGGCAATGCTTCCGGTACGGCAAAGGCCTTCTCGATCTGCTTTACGCTCCAGTCGCCATGGTTGGCGGCGATGAAGAGCTCATCGAGCTTGTCGAAGCCGAGCGACTGCGCCAACCATTCCAGATTGGTTGCAGTGCGCCCGGTGCGCTGCAATTCCTTTTCGACCAGTGCACGGCCATTGGCGATGGCTTCAGCTTGCTCCCGCACGTTGAACCATTGACGCACCTTGGTGCGTGCGCGATGGGTGGCGAGGTAATTGAGGCTAGGGTTGAGCCAGTCGCGTGACGGGCCACCGGTTTTGGCAGCGATGATCTCGACGGTTTGGCCGGTCTGCAATGACGTGTCGAGCGGTACCATGGCGCCATCGACGCGCGCCCCGCGGCAGTGGTGGCCGAGATCGGTGTGCAGGGTGTAGGCCATGTCGATGGCGGTGGCGCCCGGTGGCAGATCGACTACGCGGCCTTGTGGCGTGAGGACGTAGATCACGTCGTCCAGGTGCGCTGCACCGGTGGCTTTTTGCCAATCGGGTGCGCGTGCGTTTTCGCTGTCGGGTGCGGTGCGGTGGGTGGCAGACGGGCCAGGTTCTGCCGTTGCGCTCACTTCATCGCGCCACGCCAGCAACTGCCGTAGCAGCGCCACCTTGTCGTCAAAGCCGCCGCCCGCTTTCACCGACTGCGAGGTATTCTTGACGCCTGCTTCCTTGTAGCGCCAGTGTGCCGCCACACCCAGTTCAGCATGCTGGTGCATCTCCCGCGTGCGGATCTGCACTTCAAACGCGAGATCATCCGGGCCGGTCACGGCGGTGTGCAGCGAGCGATAGTCGTTGCCCTTCGGGCGCGAGATGTAGTCGTCGAATTCTTTCGGAATCGGCTGCCACAGGTTATGGATCACGCCGAGCGCGGTGTAGCAATCTCTTACTTCAGGCACGATCACGCGCAGTGCACGCACGTCGTGGAGATCATCAAACGAGAGCGATTTATTGCGCATCTTTGACCAGATGCTGTAGATGTGCTTGGGGCGGCCGGCGATATCGGCCGTCACGCCCGCTGCAGCGAGCTCGCGCTGCAACGTGGCGATGGTGTCATCGATATAACGTTCGCGCTCGCCGCGCTTGGCATCGAGCTGGCTGGCAATTTGCTTGTAAAGCACTGGCTCGATCAGGCGAAACGAAAGGTCTTCGAGTTCCCATTTCAACTGCCATACACCAAGGCGGTTGGCGAGCGGCGCATAAAAATCGAGGGTTTCGCGCCCTACAGCGCGGCGCTGGGCTTGGTCATCTGACTGGACCAGGTAACGCAAGGTTTGCAGGCGCGACGCGAGGCGGATCAGTACCACGCGCACATCGGCTACCATTGCCAGCAACATCTTGCGCAAGGTTTCGGTCTGCGCAGCGTCGCTATCGACCGCAACCTTTCGCGTAATGTCGCGCAGCCTGTGCAGGCGCGCGAGGCCGTCGACCAGGCGCGCTACCTCGGGGCCGAATGCCGGCTCCAGGCGATCGCGCCAGTCCTTGACGAAGTGCGGCAGCGCGAACAGCCAGCCTGCGGCTACTGCGCGCTCGTCCTGACCGATCGTTGCCAGCGTGGCGGCGACAGCCGCGGCGTGGGCGACGGCGGACTCGCCGGTGCCGACACTGTGCTCGCCGTAGTGCGCGCGTGCAGCCGCTTCGGCAGCAGCGAGCAGATGCCCGGTGGCAAGCGCTGCACGTAGCGGAATAATTTGTGCGCTGGAAGACATGCAGTCATTTTATGCCTGCCTATAATCGGCAGCATGATTGCTGCTTCCACTACCCAGCCCCAGCCGAAACTGTCGCGTGTTTCTGGCGTTTCGGGGTCATACGATCCGCCATTTTTTCGCGAGAAATCGTTGCAGGCACGCTGGTGGGCACCGCTGCGATTGCCGCAGCGTGCTGCGGGCAAGGCTGCCTGATGTTGCGTCGCTTTGCGCGATGGCGCGAACAGCGCCTGGTCGACAAGTACTCGTTCGCCGATGAGGCCTGGCGCGACGCGCTGATCGGCTACCCGTTCTTTGACGATCTGACGACGGATGAAAACACACGGCTGCGCCGACTCGTGTCGCTGTTTTGTGCGCAAAAGGAATTTGCCGCAGGCGGTGATTTCGAAGTTTTGCTGACGACGCAATTGCAGATTGCCGCGCAAGCCTGCCTGCCGATCCTCAACCTGGATTTGTCCTTCTACGCCGGCTGGCACGGCATCGTGGTCTATCGGGGAGAGATGCGCGTGCATCGCGAAGAAATGGATGAAGACGGCGTCGTTCATACCTACGATGACGTCATCTCGGGCGAGGCGATGCCCGGAGGTCCGGTAGTGCTGTCGTGGGAAGATGTCGCGCTCGCCGGTCAGGAGCCATCATCAGGCTACAACGTGGTGATCCATGAGTTTGCCCACAAAATCGACATGCTCAAGGGTGACGCGACCGGTGTACCGCCGTTCTCGAGCACGTTTCATCGCGACCTCGATGGCCGCGCATTTGAAGCAGCCTTGATGCAAGGGTATGAGGCCTTCACCGTCGAAATCGAGGCCTGGGAAGCGCGCGGCGAAGCGGAGGATGAGGCGCCGTTGATCGACCCTTACGCGGCCGAACATCCGGCTGAATTTTTCGCTGTGCTGTCGGAGGTTTTCTTTACCCAGCCCAAACGCGTGAATGTGGCCTTCCCGGCGCTGTACCGGCAACTGGCGGCGTACTACCGGCAGGATCCACTTGCGCGGCAGGGATGAGAACAGATCGAGCCGGGCGGCTGGCAGATGCGAAGGCCGGAGGAGCCTGCTGGCAAAGGATCTGAGCGTCTCGTCGCGGCTCGGTGCCGGTCCTACAACACTTCAAACGTCGCCACAATCTGCTGCGGATGCGCAGGCGGATGGCCGAAGATGATCTGCCCCGCCGACTCCAGCGTGAATGGCAGTTTGACGCGAAAGTAGTTGCTGTTGCCGAGCGCGACGTAGGTGCCGTTGAGACTGGTGTCGGTCAGCACAAACACCCCGCTGCGAAATTCGATCTTGGCATGGTGGCTCGATACGAAGGCCGATTCATCGTGCACCACGATGTCGCTGGCTGGGTGGCGTCCGATGGTGAGCAATGGCCGCTGTGCATTGATGATGTGTGTGGCGTCCTGAAAACGCAGCACCAGTTGATGGAACACCGGTGGCTGGTAGCTGCCGAGCGAGGTGCTGCGCATCTCGCCGCCGGAGACATCTCCAGGCCACAGCACTTCATACAGCTCGATCGGCTCGGTGAGGCCTTTGAGCAGCTCGCGCCGCCACGGACGCACCAGGCCCGCGTCGTGCGCCGATACCAACTCTAGCGTTTGCCCGGTGGTGAGGATGCGCCCGCTGCTGGCCACTGCAGCCACACGTGAAGCAATGTTGACGGTGTCGCCGAAGAGGTCGTTGGCTACCGCAATGACATTGCCGGCGTGAAAGCCGATGCGCAGCTTGATCTGCTCGCTGCGTGCGCCATTGAGAGTTTCAGTAAGACGCTGCATGTCGCGTGCTGCGTTGATCGCAAACAGCGGCAGGTGAAACGAGCACATCAACTCATCCCCGATGCTCTTGACCAAGGTGCCGTGATGGTCAGCCACCAGATGGGATAAATCGTTAAACAACACGTCGATCAACTGCTTGGCCGCTTCATTGCCAAGGCGCGCGTACAGATCGATCGAGTCGACGATGTCGGCAAATAGCACCGTCACCGGGACGGTTTTGAGCCGGTTGGTACGCTGGTTGTCTGGTTCAGCCATGCAGGGATTGTTTCGAACGGGACGCTGGGCCTTTGGAAGTGCCGATTATTTTGCCTGATCGGGGAGCCCCGCCTGATGCAAGGTGCGGAGCAGACCAGAGCTAATTTAACATGTGATAAATTGCTTTGAAATCGGTTCGCCGCGTGAGGATCCGGTTGGCCAAGAGAGTGCTACGGGTGACTCGTTCTGCTGCGGCTTCATCCACCGACCACGCAACTTTCATCCATCACGACAAACCTGCGGCGCGTTCGTGCTCCGCGATGGGGCCAGCAGGAGACCGCAATGCCGATCGCAAGCGTCCGTGGTGTCAACATGCACTACGAAGCTATCGGCAACAGCGGCCCCTGGTTTGCCTTTGTCACCGGGGGCAGGCGTGGCTATACCGAGTTTATGCCTCTGGCGCACAAGCTGGACAGCGCGGCCCGCTGAGCACGCAGCGCCGGCGCTGCGTGGCGCCGATGTTCCTGCCGCCACTGCGAATGTGTACTACGGTATCGTCAACTCAATGTGACATCAAGACCGGCATGGTCATGCTCTGCAGGATTGTGCGCGTTACGCCGCCAAACACCCACTCGCGCGCGCGCGAGTGACCGTAAGCGCCCATCACCAGCAGGTCGACACCCAGATCGGCGGCACGCGAGAGCAGTTCCTGGCCGATATCGACCGCTGCTCCCGGGTCGGCATGTGCCTCGGCTGTGATGTCGTGATGGGCAAGGTAGGCTGCCAGGTCGGTACCGGGTAACTCGCCATGAGCGGCATCACCGATCTGCGGATTGGCAGCCATCACAATGACCCGCTGCGCCTGTTTCAGCAGGGGCAGGGCATCGGCAACTGCGCGGCAGGCCTCGCGGCTGCCGTTCCATGCGATCAGCACCGTTTTGCCAAATCCCGCCGGCGCGCCAATATAGGGCACCAACAGCACTGGGCGCGGACAGCCGAGGAGCACTTCGCCGGGTGATACGCGCGCACCGTCGTCTGCCGTTTGTTCCGGATCGGATTGTCCGATCACCACCAGATCGGTATAGCGCGCGCTCAGGGCGATGGCCGCATTTGCGTCTGCGCTGGCAATGCGGGATTCGATCGCGACGGACCGATACTGCTGTGCGGCCGCCTCAAACGCGGCCACGGTTTGGCGCGTCTGCGCGTCGATCAAGGCTTGCGACTGTTCGATCAAGGCGGCGGAAGGTGCGGAGTTAAACCCATAGGGCATCACCTTTGCAGGCGTAACCAGACCCGTCACGTGTGCATCAAAACGCGCAGCCAGATCGAGCGTTGCGTTGACACGTTGGAGGCAGGCTGGAGAGGAATCGAGATGCAGGAGCAGATTGCGGTAGGTCATGGAGCGCCCGTGACGGTTTATTGGATGGGTACTGACCTGATCGTACACCGCGAGCTGCCTGGATGCGCGTGCCGGTGCCAATGCACCCACTTCTGCAAATGGCTCGCGGAGGCGTTCATGACGGCGGTTTATACATTCGGCTTTTTTTGCGTCGATGCAAAAAAACACGCAGTTTATTTTGCACGTCGGGAAATTACACCGCTCGGTACGCCGCAAACACCTTGTTCGAATTGAACACGTGTGTCTCGACAAAGGCGCTCCAGTCGAGCCGGGCGCCGAGCGCCTGCATCGCGCCCAGCAGCGGGCACCAGTTGAGCACTTCCTGCTGCCCGGCGTCCTCGAACGCCCGGGTGGATTGCGTGTGCCACGCTGCGTAGTCGCCCGCAACCATGGCGCGATACAGGCTGCGGTCGCTCAGGGTGTCGGGGCGCAGGCGCCAGGTGTGGTCACACAGGAAGGCATGCGACCAGCTCGAAGACGCAATCACCGCCACGCGCCACGGTGAGTTGCGCAGCACGCGCGCGGTGGCTGCGCCCAAATCCATCAGCCGCGCGGGTGAAGGCGAGGGCGGGTCAAGGTCGAGCGCATCATTGATGTTGGTCAGAAAGCCGCGCGCCGAGATCACCTTCCTGCCATAGCAATTGATCGGGAAGGCAATGGTCGGGTAGTCCCACCCCGTGCGGTCGTAGTCGAGGTAGAGCAGCGCGTTCACGAACGCGTGCCCGAGGCTCGCGTGATGCAGGGGCTTGTAGGCGTAGGCCACATCGAAACCGGCTTCAATCAGACCGCCTGTGAGGTGTTTGCCGATGTCGCGCCGGCCGCGCAGCAGGTAGTGCTTGTCCGGCCCCTCGCCCCAGGCGTTGGGTTTGCCGCCTTCCATCATCGACGAGCCCTGCGCGTGGCGCCACGGGTAAAGGTCGAGATCATCAAACGCACACACCGTGAACGGCGGGATCACGTCCTCGCGAAAGTTCTCGTACTGATCGTCACCCCAGATCAGCACCACGTCAGGGTTGAATGCATCGAGCGCGGCGCGTGCGCGGCGAAACTGCTCGACCAGCGCAGCGCGGTGCGCAGCGGCGGCGGCCGT
>JANLTL010000126.1:0-7407 GCA_031362905.1 Burkholderiales bacterium
CTGATGGTGTCGCGCCCACGCGTATCCGATGTGGTGAACAAGAAGACGACCAAGTTCACTATTGATACGTTGGTTGAGATGCTCAGCAGAGTGGGAAAGCCCGTCAGGCTGGCAATCGGCTGAACACTTGTTGACGCCGACGGCGGATTGACCCAGCCTGCCGCTTTCAATCGCGGCACGAATTTCTTACTGCGTGTGACCACGGTCAGCTTGTGAATGCGCGCAGTGGCTGCGATCATCGCGTCTTCGTAGCGCGTGTCCGAGCGTGTGTGCATCAGCCGCGCCCACATGCGGTATGCCGGGCCATTCATCGGCAGCACGTTGTAGGCGCCAGCCATCTGGTCGAGCCAGCGTTCAATCTCAGCCGCCTTGGCGCCGTCCTGATCGCGTGTAGTCTCGATGCCGGCCTGAATCTCGCCCAGTGTCACGGCCGACAAATGCAGATCGGTTTCATCCACCGAAGTGATCCACGCCAGCACAGCACCGTGCGGTTTGGGCCGGCGCAATTCCGAAACCACATTGGTATCCAGAAGGTACATCGCAGTTACCGGAGTGGCTCGGGTTTGCGCCGCCGTGCCTTGCCACGTGGCGGCACCAGGTATTCCGTGCGCGCATCCTCAGCGAGCAGAAGCGCCTTGAGCGAGGGGCGCGCGGCAGCCTGGAGCCGCCGCCATTCGGCCAAGGGCACGAGCACAGCCGCCTCCGCGCCACGTTTGGTCACCATTTGCGGGCCCTCGGCGATGCAGGCTTCCAGAAATTCGCTGAAGCGCGCCTTGGCGTCTTGCACTGGCCAGTTTTGCATGGGCACACCTTGATCTGACTAGTATTCTGACTAGTTTAGCATCGTCAGAAAAGATGGCCGCAATGGACACTTCACCGTGGTGCCTGGGCCAAGTGCAACAATCACAACTGGAAATCCGGTGTTTCGGCCTTGGCCTTCGTATAGGCCATGTTCCGTTTGGCGCGGTCCGGCAGCCCAAGAAGGAGGTTCGGGATCTGTACAGCAATTCATGAGATTCGGGGAATTTCTTGGGCTCGGTGATGGGCTATCTAGAGATGATGGCATCAAGGAATTTGACGAGACGCGCATCGATCCTCTGCCGGTTTGAGATTTCACACTCCCAGACGGTGAGCACTTTCCATCCCAGCCCTTTAAGCGCGGCGCGATTTAGCAGATCACGCTGACAGTTTCCGTCAATTTTTTTGATCCAGTAGTGGCGGTTGGAGCGTGGGATGCGCATGCCTTCTTTGCAATCGTGCCCGTGCCAAAAGCAGCCGTTGACCAAAATGGCTTTGCATTGCCGGTTGAACACGATGTCCGGTCTGCCAGGAAGATAGCGTACATTCAAGCGATAGCCGCGATAACCTAGGGCGAAAATGGCCTGACGAACGGCCAATTCCGGCTTTGTGTTTTTTGCGCGAATGCGCCGCATATTCTCGCTGCGGCTGATCGGCATCGCTGAGTTACACCGCCAAATCGAGCGGCAGGTCGGAAATGTCTTTGAGCCTCTTGCCATCCACCATGATGCTCAGCGTGTCGGCTGCCGATGATTCTCCGCACTCCTCCACGGCGCGCTGCAATTCAGGCAGCGCAAAGTGATAGACGCAATCGATATCGCCAGTGCCGAGTGCAATGGACGAAAGACGGCTCGGCAGCGGCTCCCCGGTTACCACAACGATGTGCGGGAGATGGCCCTTGCGATTGCGCATTAGATTCAACGCTTCGGAGCGGCTGTTTTGACTCCGGTCAGAGCGGATTGTCCATTTCGCGGAAATGCTCGCGTGCAACAGCGGCTTACCGCCATTCACTGCCCGCAATGCTGCGCGTCTGGCAATTGACATATCCACCACAGGGTTGGGCGAATTGATTGCCGCATCCTCTTCCAAATGCCGTATGAGGATTACATCCGGCGTGATGGTGTAGTCGCTACCGAGAACCGCAGCGAATTCCGGATTCGATTTCGCCAACTTCTCAAGCGTAGCGAGATGGGCGTACTGCTCAAACTCTGCAATTGCACTGCGAGCGCGGTTGCCCACTTTCCTTACTTCCCATTCGCCGGGACGCAGATGCTGAAGCGGCAGAAACGATTCTTTGACAAACTCTTCAGTGATGGACTCAAATTTGCTGCCGCTGGTCTGGCCTTTTAGCCGGGCGCTTATTCCAGATTTGAGTTGCAACGCGATGCTTCTCGCAAGTCTGACCGAGAGGGGATTGCTTGCGTCCGCGTTGCTTGGTATGCCGTCCGAACTGATTCCGAGCACGCCGTTCAATAACCGCGCATGAAATGCCGCGCGCGTGCGATGGAGCAGCGGCTCGGTTAACGCGGGTTTCTTCATGCAACCTTCAACTGGAGCTTTTCCGCTGCGGCAAGACACGCCGCTATTTGGTATCCGACGGCCCGCGCTACTGGTGGCGGAAAAGCATTGCCGATTTGCCGATAGGCAGCGGTCTTGCGCCCGGAAAAAATCCATTCGTCAGGGAACCCTTGGATACGCGCCGCCATGCGCACCGTCAGTTTGGGCATGCCTACAAAATCTGGTGCCGGATTGTCATCGGCAATGGTGCGGCCATCCACACCCAGCGTAGCCCAGGCTTTTTTGGCCCGTGTTGGGCCCAAATCCGGCCCGCCATGCTTTTTGCTGCCGCCCACCAGTGTGGGTGCGATATCGTTGGCTTGCTCGCGCCAGCGGTCTGCACCTGGCCAGCCGCGCGCATGCATTAGATCGTGCAGGCATTCGCCGACTGTTTGTGGTGCCTTGTCGAGAGGCACCGGCCATTGAAAAGGGCTTGGCAGCGTGTCCTTAATCGCGATAAAGATGACTCTGGGACGCAATTGCGGCACACCGAAATCGCTGGCATTCAAGAGACGCCATTCGGCCGTGTATCCGAGATTCCGTAAGTCGTCCTGAATTTTCTTCCGGTAAGCATCGAATACGGAATCGAGCAGGCCGCGCACGTTCTCCAACATCACCGCGCGCGGTTGAATTTCCTCTACCAGCCGCAGTGCCTCTGGAAACAAATCGCGCTCATCGTCTGTGCCCAATTGTTTGCCAGCTTTTGAAAAGGGCGGGCAAGGTACTCCTCCTGCAAGTAAATCGACGCCGCGATACTTATGCCCGGAAAAATGCCGCAAATCGCCGCGAATTACATTCCAGCGCGGGCGGTTGATCGATAGCGTCTTGCATGCCTCGGGTTCAATCTCAACAAGCGCCTCGTGTGCGAAGCCGGCTTTTTCAAGTCCCAAAGCTTGGCCGCCCGCACCGGCGCATATTTCCACAGAGGTAAACTGCATTTTTATCCAGTTATTGGTGCAATGGCGCATCTTATAGCTTCAGCAGCTTCAAGTCTACTCCTGCCGGCTGCCGCGCCTGCCTTCAATGATTGTCCCGCGGCACGCCAAAGGTCGCATGAATCTTCTGGTACTTCACCGCCGGCTTCAACACCATGCCGTTTGAAAGCTCGTCAACGATGCCACGCTGGATTTCCTGCCACGGCGTCTGGCTCTTCGGATACTTGTAGCCGCCCTTGGCCTTGAGCGTGGCATGGCGCTTGGCCAGCTCTTCGTCCGAGATCAGGATGTTGGCGGTGCGCTTCTTCAAATCGACGCGCACCCGGTCGCCGGTTTTGAGGATGGCGAGGCCGCCGCCGGTTGCCGCTTCTGGCGACGCATTGAGGATTGACGGTGAACCCGAGGTGCCGGACTGGCGGCCATCGCCGATGCACGGCAGCGAGGTGATGCCCTTCTTGAGCAGGTAGGCCGGCGGGCGCATGTTGACCACTTCGGCTGCGCCGGGGTAACCGACCGGGCCGACACCCCGAATGAACAGCACCGTGTGCGCGTCGATTTTCATCTTTGGGTCGTCGATGCGGTGGTGGTAGTCCTCGGGGCCGTCGAATACGATCGCCGTGCCTTCGAAGGCCATCGGATCTTTCGGGTTTTCGAGGTAGCGCTCGCGGAATTCCGGTGTGATCACACTGGTCTTCATGATCGCCGAGTCAAACAGGTTGCCCTTGATGTTGAGGAAGCCGGCCTTTTTCTGCATTGGCTTGGCGAACGGCAGGATCACCTTGCGGTTGTCGCTGAACTTGCCCTTGCAGTTTTCGGCGAGGGTCTTGCCGTTGGCGGTGAGGGCGGGCTTGATCTTGCCCTGTGCGATCAGCTCTGCCACCACGGCCGGGACGCCGCCGGCGCGATAAAAATCTTCACCGAGATATTCACCGGCGGGTTGCATATTGACGATCAGCGGCAGGTCGTAACCGAGCTTTTCCCAATCATCGTTATCAAGCTTGACGCCGATGTGGCGCGCATTCGCGTTCACGTGGATTGGTGCGTTGGTCGAGCCGCCGATCGCCGAGTTCACCGCGATGGTGTTCTCGAAGGCGTTGCGCGTCAGGATGTCGGAGGGTTTCAGGTCTTCCCACACCATTTCGACGATGCGCTTGCCCGTGAGGTAGGCCATCTCCTGGCGGTCGCGGTAGGGCGCGGGGATCGCGGCGCTGCCCGGCAGGGTCATGCCCATCACCTCGGCCAGCGAGTTCATGGTCGAGGCTGTGCCCATGGTGTTGCAGTGGCCGGTCGAGGGCGCGGACGAGGCGACCAGCTTCAAAAACTGCGGGTAGTCGATCTTGCCCGCAGCCATCAGCTCGCGTGCTTTCCAGACGATGGTGCCCGAGCCGGTGCGCTCGCCCTGGAACCAGCCATTGAGCATCGGCCCGGAGTTGAGCGCGATGGCGGGAATGTCGACCGTCGCCGCCGCCATGATCTGCGCCGGCGTGGTCTTGTCGCAACCTGTGGTCAGCACCACACCGTCGATTGGATAACCGTAGAGCATCTCAACGAGCGAGAGATATTGCAGGTTGCGATCGAGCGCTGCGGTGGGGCGCTTGCAGGTTTCCTGGATTGGGTGGATCGGGAATTCGAGCACGATGCCGCCGGCGTCGCGCACGCCTTCGCGCACCCGCTCGGCGAGCACGATGTGGTGGCGGTTGCAGGGCGAAATGTCGGAGCCCGATTGCGCCAGGCCGATGATCGGCCGGCCCGACTGCAGCTCGTCGAACGACAGGCCGTAGTTCATGGTGCGCTCGAGGTAAAGCGCCGTCATGTCGGCGTTGGCCGGGTTGTCGAACCAGGCTTTGGAGCGCAATTTGGCCGGCGTCATTTTTTTGCGGGATGAAGACTTGGCTGCGCTTCCTGCGCGTTTCGCGGATTCCGGTTTCTTTGCCATCAGGCATTCCTCAAGATCTGTTCGCGTTTTTTGTTGCGACGCGGGATGGTTGCGATTGCTGGATTGTGGAGAGCCGCCGGGCGACTGATCAATTCCCTGTGGCCCGGTACTTTATCAGCCTCGTCCGGTAGGGTCGTGTGAAACCCGATTCTGGTTTGACCACTACGGCCTCACCGGGGTGCGTTTCCTGTCCGGTCCCGCCGGCCTTGACTTAATTCCTTTTAAAAGGAATAATTTGCCGGCCAGCATGCAGTGACAACCAACCGCCCGGCACAAGGCGGGCAAGGCCAGGAGACAAGATTGAGCGAGCATCCCAACATCAGCCTGTTGCGCAAGATCTACGCGCGCGACCGCGACACGTTTTTCAGCATGGTCACCGGCGACTATGTCTGCCACACGCCGGGCAGCAGCCCGGTCGCAGGGCGCGTGACCGGCGCGGACGGCATGCGCCGCCATATCGAACAGGGGCAGGCGTTGTCGGGCGGCACCTTTCGCGTGACGCATCAGGGGCATTTTCTGGCCGATGACCATTGGGGCATGGTGCCGGTGCGCCTGACCGGCGAGCGCGCCGGGCGCACGCTCGACATGCCGGCGTTCGGCATCTGGCGCTTTGAGGCCGGCCGCATCGCCGAGCATTGGGAGAACCCGCTGGACGTTCCGGCTTTCGACGCATTCTGGAAATGACGGAGGCCGCATGGCAGACCTGATGTTCAAGCTTGGCACCTTCGCAGCCAATAGTAAAACCGGCAAACCCGGCAAGGCCGGCAAACCCTTCGCCGGCCTGGTGCTGGAACACGCGGTGATCGACCTCGCGGCAGTGCTGGCGCACTTCAACGTGTCGGCGCGTGCCAAGGGGTATACGCTCGAAGACGCCGGCAGCGTGCTCGGCCTGCTTGCCGACTGGGAGCGCAGCTTCGCGGCCCTGCAGGCCCTGGCCGGTTTCGCGGCCGACGAAGGCGCCGGCCAAGGCGGGCTGGCCGATGCAGTACACCAACTCGACGGCCTCAGGGTGCTGCCCCCGGTGTTGCGCCCGTCGAAGATGCTGTACGCGGCAGCCAACTACCGCGAGCACGTCAAGGAAATGCGCGCCAGCCGCTTCACCGGCGGCGACTACGACAAGGCCAAGGACGCCCATGCCGAGGGCAATCGCTCCAAGCTGCGGCCTTACGCCTTCCTCAAGGCGCCGAATTGCCTGTGCGGCGCGTTCGACGACATTGTGCTGCCGCCGGGCGAGCACAACATCGACTGGGAGGCGGAGCTGGCGGTCGTCATCGGCCGTCCGGGCAAACACATTCCCGCCACGCAGGCGATGGATCATGTGGCCGGCTTCATGACCACCAATGACGTGTCGTGCCGCGACGGCACCTGGCGCGAGGACCGCCCGACCATCCGTTCCGACTGGCTGGCCGGCAAGAGCTTCGACACCTTCGCCCCCACCGGGCCTTTTCTGGTGCCGCGCGCTTTTGTGGCCGACCATGCCAACCTGGCGGTACGCCTGTGGGTCAACGGCGCGATCAAGCAGGACGGCAACAGCGGCGACATGGTGTTCAACACCGAAGAGCAGATCGAATATGCGTCCGCGATGCTGACGCTGGAACCCGGTGACATGCTGGCCACCGGCACGCCTGCGGGCGTCGGCCAGGGGCGCGGTGAATTCCTCAAGGCCGGCGACATTGTTGAAACCGAAGTGGAAGGCCTGGGCCGACAAAAAAACCGCGTGGTCGCCGGTTCGGCCGCGTATCGCTGAAAGTATTTCCAAAAGCACTAACGACTTCCCCGAAGGAGACTGCCATGAAATTGTTGCGCATCCCCGCTCTTGTCCTACTTCTCGTGGCCGGTGCCCTGGCCTCGACCGCGAACGCGCAGGAGTTCCCCTCGCGCACGCTGCAAATGGTGATGCCCTTCCCGCCCGGCGGCATCGTCGACATCATGGGGCGTGGCTTTGCGCAGGCCCTCGGGGCGCGCCTCGGACAGCAGGTGGTGGTGGTCAACCGCCCCGGCGCAGGCCTCACCATCGGCATGGCCGCAGTGGGCCAGGCGCCTGCCGATGGCTACACCATGATCTACACGCCGGTCACGCCGGTGACGATCCAGCCGCACCGCATGAAGAACCTGTCCTATGCGCGTGAGCAATTCATACCGTTGTGCCAGGTGTATGAAAGCCTGTTTTTCGTCGCCGTT
>JANLTL010000139.1:0-1778 GCA_031362905.1 Burkholderiales bacterium
CGCGCGCCAGGCGCTCGGCCCCGATCAATCCGGCGGCCCCCGCCACGTTCTCGACGACCAGTGACTGACCCATGCTGCTGGTGATCTTCTGCGCCAGGATGCGCACTGTGACGTCACCCGCGCTGCCGGCTTGCATCGGCACAACGACCTGGATCGCTTTTCCCGGATAGGTTTGCGCCGCTGCCGGCAGGCTCACCGCCAGCATCGCGCAACCCCAGGTGACAAGTACGGTTCGTATCATGATCACGTCTCGTTTCAGGCTTGAAGACTCGACAATCAAGGGCGCATCAATAAGGGTGATGGCCACCGTCCCACCGTCCTACTATCCCAACCTCAGGGTTGCGTTGCCGGCATCGCGCCGTCTTGTATGGCACGTATCTGCGCCACCAAACCCTGCGGCCATACCCGGCCCTCGTAGCGCAGATAGACATCCTTGAGCGCTTCACGGAACGCTCCGATGTCGGGGAAACTGATGGTCACGCCGGCCGCTCTGAGCGTCTCGATCCCGTCACGATTGATCTGTTTGCTCAGCCGAGTGATCACTTCCCCCCCGGCCTGCGCGGCGCGCTTGAAGAGCGACCGATCCTCCGCACTGAGCGACTGCCACACCGGCTCGTGCGCATACCAGGTCGCCAGCGAGGGGGCCAGATCGGTAACGGCCCAAAACTTGGCGACTTCGTAGAGCTTGTAAGCGAGGGTCAGTTCGAGGCCATTTTCCTGACCGTCAAGACTGCCATCGACCAGCCCCGCATACATTTCGTTCAAATCGGTGGGCACGGGTTCCGCGCCGAGCGCCCGGGTACCGACCATGAAAACGTCGATCGGCGCGATGCGGATACGCATGCCCTTCAGGTCTTCGGGTCGCATAATCGGGCCGCGCGTGGTGTTGAAGGAGCGTGGCAAGCGCTCGCCATAGGAGGCGAAGACCCGCACCTTGGATGCTTTGGCAAGGTCGTCGTACATCGCATGGAAGATTGGCCCGTTGCAGATATGGGCGGCCCACTCGCGGTCCTTGAACAGGTAGGGCAGAAAGCCGATGTTGAGGGCCGCTCCGCCTTCAAGGTCGGCCGCCGTGCCGATACCCAGGAGCGAGAAATCCACGCTGCCATCCTGGAGCCGTTTGAGCAGGCCGGAAATATCGCCGAGGCTGCTGTCAGGAAACAGGTTGATGCGCAGCCGCCCTGCGCGTTCAGCGGCGATCACTTCGGCAAATTTCTGCATCCCCTGGTGCAGGTTGCTGCCGGTGGGAAACGGTGCACCGAAGGAAAATTCCCTCACACCGGGGTTTGTTACTGCCATGGGATCTCCTCGAAAAACTTACGGTGCAAATGGTACGAATGGGAGCGAACGGGGTCGGCCACGCAGGGTCGCCCTTACTCGGCCTTGATGCCCGCCAGCTTGATCACTTTCGCCATTTCCTGTGATTCGCTGCGAATCAACGCCGCCAGTTCCTCTGGCGTGCTGGTCCGCACTTCCAAGCCCTGCAAGAGCAAGCGGTCGCGCACTTCTGCGGGCGCAAGCGCCTTGCCTATTTCGGCGTTGAGCCGTGCCACCAAAGCTGTGGGGGCGCCCCTGGGCGCGTACAGGGCCAGCCACGGCTCGTAGATGAAGCCGGCAATCCCTGCCTCCTGGACTGTCGGCACGTCGGGCAACAGTGCGCTGCGTTGCGCGCCGCCGACTGCCAGCGCCCGCACCTTGCCAGACTTGATGTGTTGCAGCGCAACCGACACGCCGATGAACACAGCCTGCGTCTCTCCGGCGATCACCGACACCATGGC
>JANLTL010000204.1:0-2050 GCA_031362905.1 Burkholderiales bacterium
CGCGCGCATTGCGGGAACGCCGGCAAAATCCGGCAGTTGATTGCCTCGTTTGAGACGCTCCAGAGGGTAGGGACCAAGGTGAACCGGGCGGTCACGGTACGAGAAAAAGCGCATGGTGATCTCTGGATGGGGCAGACTGAAGGCAATTGAATGGGTCCGGCGCGAAGGATCACCATAGCACGCTTGGTTCTTGCGATCTCGGGCAAGCCCTCGTGCGGCTATACGGCTCGTGGTCTGGACTCTTCGTTCAGCGCTTGTTGATGATTGAGTGGGCGCGATTCTCCGCATTCTGCGGACGTGAGGCTTGTGGGACTTTCATGTTTCGGACAAGGTTCTGTCGTCTACTATGCGGTGTGCCCGTCCTGCGGGACACAAGCAGGCTTGAACGACACAACACATACTTTCAAGGAGTAAACCAGCAATGAGCATCGAACGAATCAATTGTGGCCCGCGCATGAGCTCGGCTGTCGTGCACGGCAACACCGTCTATCTCGCCGGACTCACCGCCGATGACCGCACGCTCGACGTCAAGGGCCAGACCAAACAGATTCTCGACAAGATCGACAAATTCCTGGCCCAGGCCGGCACCGACAAGACCAAGCTGCTCTCCGCCAACATCTGGCTCACCGACATCAATACCTGGAGCCAGATGAACGAAGTGTGGGATGCGTGGGTGGCGCCTGGCTGCACACCCGCGCGTGCCACCGTCGAAGCCCGGCTTGCGGCGCCCGGTCTGAGTGTCGAGATCATGGTTCAGGCCGCGAAGTAGCCGACCGCCCCTTAGACAAAACGAGTGTCCCTCCGGCTCTGCCGCAGGATACTCGCTGGTTTACGGTCCCATTGAATTTGGAATTTGCCGCGCAAGACCATTCTGAGAGTGGCTCCCACAGCACTTCTTGGCGGCAATTCCTCTGCAACCCGCTTCTGGAGCGGGTTGCAGAGGAGTGGGTCGTGTGAGCCGGCGCCGCAGCGCGCCAGTCTCACGGCACCAGCCGCGTATCCGGATAGGCCGCATACCAGCCAAACCAGAAGGCACGATGCGCCGGCAGGCGCACCAGCCTTTGCCCGGCCGGTCCTGTGAGGCGGTCTTCCGCCACTTTCCAGGTTTGCCCGCGCGTGTCTTTGGCTTCATCGGTGCCGTTCCAGGCGGCAAATTCGGTGCCGCGTGTTTCATACACACGGTTGGCGCCGCCGTTGTCGGTCAGCACCACGAAGGCCTTGGCGCCAATACGGTCGTGATGGACGCGGCGGCCCTGCAAAAATGTGGCGGCGATCGCCAGGGTTTCACCGCGTGATTCGGCAAACCGCAGCGCCAGCACTTCAGCCTTGTTGGGCAGGCGTGCATCGAGCTTGGGCACGTTGAACATCAGCTGGTCGCTGGCGAAATAGTCGCGGTAGGCGGCGCCCTCGCTGTAGTCGCGCCGGTGGCCGGTGTCGAGCGACAACACCAGGGTTTTGGGGTGGCGCTGCTTCCACTCCTTCCACGTGGTGGTCACCACATACAGCGGTTTGAGTTCGATGCCCTTGCCGGTCAGCGCACCGACCACCGGCGTGCCGGTCAGGGTGGACCACATCGACTTGGTGGCATGGTCATACATCAGCTTGTTCGAGCGGTATAAAAAACCGCTGGTGCCAAGCTCGTGGTGCACACCGTTGACCGTGGGGTCGTACAGGATCATCGAGCCGCAGAGCGTGCAGTAGACGCCGTTGAGGTCGCGTCCGGCGATGCGGTCCTTGACCATTTCATGCCAGGCCAGGATGCGCTTCGGGTAGGCGCGCACATCGCCGTCGATGGCGACACCGAACACGATGTCGCCGTCGCCCAGATAGGTGGCGCTGGCGGCGGCGATCATTTTCGGATTTTTCAGCGGCGGAATGCCGTCGCGCGACACGCCGCCCCAGCGGATTTCGTCGAGCCGGATGCTGGCGTTCGGACGGTTGTCGAAGTACGCGCGAAAACGTGGATCGACCAGCTCATAGAACGACGCCTTGAATTGGGCATAGTCGGGATGCACGCCGGGATCGATCGACCAGAGCCATTCATACCAGC
>JANLTL010000219.1:0-3893 GCA_031362905.1 Burkholderiales bacterium
CCCCTTTCGTCGATCATGTGGTTTGTCAGAATCCCACATTGGCACACTGATGCCGTTTCGGGAAGGGGTGACCATCCCATTACCAACGGTTTTCAGCCTTGACCCGCGCTGAATTGAACCAAAAAAAACCGTCCGGTATGCCGCATAGGCTGCCTTGGCATACGCCGCATGCACTCAACACAAACTGGACACAACTTCGCTTCGGCAGACCGGTCTCGCCGCTTTCACCAGCAGTGCCGCCCCGGCGAACGGTAACGCGCCCTTATCCCGGCGATCTACACGGCGAGTTGTATGGCGCAGGCCATTGGCCGCACCCCGCCGCGCCCCGCCGCGCCCCGGCCCGCCAATGCACTACCAGCCGTTCCAGACCATGAGGTCATCAACCGCATAGAGCAGGCGCGGATTTCGGCCGAGCACCAGATTGTGCCTGTCGGCTGGGCGCCGCCGACGCGAGCGCGAGAAGAATCTTGGAAGTCCACCTCGCGGCAACCCCTGCCATCGGCTGGCTCACAGCGCCATCGGCGAAATTCCGCAGCATTGGACTATCATTGAAACTCGACAGGATCGCAACAGGTGACGCCATGGCCGCTTTTGACCGCATCACGCAACTACCCGGGCAAATGGGGGGCAAGGCCTGCATCCGCAACATGCGCGTCACCGTTGGCATGATCGTCGGTCAGATCGGCGCGGGGCACAGCATCGAAGCGCTGCTGGCTGATTATCCCTACCTGGAACGTGAAGATATTCTGCAGGCGCTACGCTACGCCGCCTGGCTGGCCGAAGAGCGCGAGGTCGTGTTGGCTCCGGTGTGAAGCTGATTGTCGACATGAATCTCGCTCCGCGCTGGGTGGACACGCTGGCCGCAGCGGGTTTTGAGGCAGTGCACTGGTCGAGCACCGGCTCGCCTTTTGCGCTGGACGAGGAAATCATGTCTTGGGCTGCGGCTGAACGCTGCGTTGTGCTCACGAATGATCTTGATTTTGGCGCGATGCTCGCCGCATCGCGGGGAACGAAACCGAGTGTCGTGCAAATCCGTTCTGACGACCTGAGTCCGGATGTGATCGGCCCCAAGGTGGTGGCGGCCCTGAACCAACTGACGGCCGAATTGTCGCTCGGCGCTCTGGTAACGATTGATCCCGTGCGCACACGGTTGCGCCTGCTGCCAATCCATTCTCGGGACTAGCGGCTTGACAAGGATGTGCCATGCCTCGAACTCATTGCGTAAAAGAACTACACACATAACGCCGCCCTGAGAGGCGCCCCCACCAAGGGCCTCAGCCTCATAGCTCCTCCACCTATCGCTCCCAAAGCCATTCTCCAAGAGGCACGATGTTTGAACTGCCAGACTACAGCGCACTCCTGACCGAGCGCGTCGGCGAGCACATCCTGCTGGTCACGCTCAACCGGCCCGAGGTGCTCAATGCGATGAACATGGAGATGGGCCAGACCATGCACGAGTTGCTCACGCGCCTGCACTACGACCCCGACTGGGTGCGCTGCGTGGTGCTCACCGGTGCGGGACGCGCCTTCTCGGCCGGTGGCGACCTCAAGGTGCGCAACACCCAGAGCGTGCGTGACTGGACCATCCAGCACGAAATGTCCGAGCGCAGCGTGGAGTTGCGCATGGAGTCGCCGGTGCCGTGGATTGCGGCGGTCAACGGCATCTGCTATGCCGGCGGCCTCGAAGCGGCGCTCACCTGTGACTTCATTTACGCCGACCGCGAAGCCAAGTTCGCGCAAACCGAATGCAAGATCGGCATCATGCCGGGCAACATGGGCACGCAAAACCTGCCGCGCGCGGTCGGCGAGCGCCGCGCCAAGGAATTGATCCTCTCGGCCCAGCCGTTCACCGCAGTGGAAGCGCATGAATGGGGCATGGTCAACAAATTGTGCGCACCGGGCACGGTAGTGGCCGAAGCATTGGCGACGGCTGAAAAAATTGCCGCTTGCGCCCCGCTGTCGGTGCGACAGGCGAAAAAAGCCATCCACATCGGGTTGCAGACCGACCTGCACTCGGCCTACCGCTACGAACTCGAAGCCTACTACCCATTGCTCAACACCGAAGACCGCAAGGAGGGCATTGCCGCCTTCAATGAAAAGCGCAAGGCCAACTTTCAAGGACGATGATCATGACACGAGCCTCCACCACCCGGTTTTGCAGCAAGCGCCGCATGCTGGCCATCGCCCTCGCCTGTGCCGCATTGCCGCTCGGGTCGCCTCCTGCGCTGGCCCAGGCCTGGCCGTCCAAACCGGTCAAGCTGCTGGTGCCACTGGCAGCCGGCAGCACCGCCGACATCATTTCGCGCCTGGTAGGCAATGAACTGGCCAAGGTGCTCGGACAGGCGGTGGTGATCGAAAACAAGACCGGCGCGGGTGGCACCATCGCCACTGCCGAGGTGGCGCGCGCGACGCCCGACGGCTACACCATCGGCTTTGCCTCGCAAGGCACCCTGGTATTCAACCAGGCGCTGTATGCGAAGCCGGGCTACGACTCGCTCAAGGACTTCACCCCCATCGGCCTCACTGGCGGTGTCTCGAACATCATGGTGGTACCGCCCGGGAGCCCGGCACGCGACCCCAAAGCAGTGATCGATGCGGCCAAGGTGAAACCGGGTGCGCTCAATTTTTCGTCCGGCGGCAGCGGCACCTCGCACCATCTTTCCGGCGTGCTGTTCGGGCAACTGACCGCTACCGACCTGGTCCATGTGCCCTACAAGGGCGCGCCGCAGGGCATCCTCGCGGTGATGTCGGGCGAAGTGAACATGGGCTTTTTCAACACGCCCACAGTGATCAGCCAGATCCGCGACGGCAAGCTGCGCGCGCTGGCGGTGACCAGCCTGACGCGCTCGCCGCTGCTGCCCAACCTGCCCACGCTCGACGAACAAGGGGTCAAGGGTTACGAGGTCAATACCTGGTTTGGCTGGGTTGGCCCGGCCGGCATGCCGGCCGACATCACCAACCGCCTGAACGCCGAAATTGCCAAGGTGCTGGTGCGACCTGACGTGCGCGACAACCTTGCGCAGCAGGGCTTCGACGTGGCCCCTGCCGCGCCGCCAGCGGCCTTCGGCAAGGTGATCGCGGATGACCTGGCCAAATGGATTCCGATCGTCAAACGCTCCGGCGCGAAGGTGGACTAAACCCGGCTCCTCCCGGCTCCTCCCGACTCCTCCCGGCGGCTCGTGCGGCCGTGGTGCCGTGGTGCCGGTACCCTGCTGCTCTCCCACAACAGCAAGGCAACAACAACGCAACAACAACGCAACAACAAGGACAACATGACACGCGTATTCAATTTCAGTGCAGGACCGGCGACCTTGCCCGAGGAAGTGCTGCGCCAGGCCGCAGACGAAATGCTCGACTGGCGCGGCAGCGGCATGTCGGTGATGGAAATGAGCCATCGTGGCAAGGAGTTCATCGGCATCGCCGCCGAGGCAGAGGCCGACCTGCGCGAGCTGCTGGCGATCCCCGCCAACTACAAGGTGCTGCTGCTGCAAGGCGGCGCGCTGGCGCAAAACGCCGTGGTGCCGCTGAACCTGCTGCGCGGCAAGACCGTGGCGGACTATGTGAACACCGGCGAGTGGTCGAAAAAATCAATCAAGGAAGCGCAGAAGTACTGCACCGTCAACGTCGCCGCGAGCGGCGCCGAGAGCAAGTTCACCGCGATCCCGCCGCAGTCGACCTGGAACACCCGAGCGGACGCGGCCTACGTGCACATTTGCACCAACGAGACGATTGGCGGTCTCGAATACCACTGGACCCCGGATACCGGCGCCGTGCCGCTGGTGGCCGACATGTCCTCGCACATCCTGTCGCGCCCGGTCGAGGTGTCGAAGTTCGGCCTGATCTACGCCGGCGCGCAGAAGAACATGGGCATGGCCGGGCTCACCGTGGTGATC
>JANLTL010000228.1:0-2505 GCA_031362905.1 Burkholderiales bacterium
CGGCGATCGCGTCGAGGATTTCCTGATTGCTAAGTGCCATGATGTGTTACTCCGTTAACTTGAAAACTAAAGGGATTATTGATACGCGGTACTGCTGTGAAAAGAGAAACAGCTTGCGCGGTATGCCTGTGTATCTGAAGCGGGTTATGCGGCCTGCTGCTCTTTTTGGTCGCGCACCGCAGCGAGGGTGCGAACCAGCCGGCTCGGCACTTCGTTGAGGGTACGAACAAACTGCGCAATCGGCGCCTGCATGGTGGCCATCAGCTTCGCAATCAACTCATCGCGCGACGGCATGCTGGCCAAAGCCTTCACACCATTCGCATCCATCACGAAGTTGGCCATTGCGCCCCCCTTCACGACGAGCTTGTCGTTGTCTTTTGCGAAAGCCGACAACACCTTGGCGGCAGCGACCGGATCGGGGGAGATGCCATAAATCAGCGGCCCCACCATCTTGTCGGCCAGACCGGCGAAGGGCGTGCCTTCGACGGCGCGGCGCGCCAGCGTGTTTTTCAACACGCGCAGATAAACCCCCCCTTCGCGCGCCTGCTTGCGCAACGAGGTGATTTTCCCTACTTCCAGACCACGGTACTCCGCGACGATGATTGACTGGGCCTTGGCAATTTCTGCCGAGGTTTCCGCAACCACTGCCTGCTTTTCCGAAAGGTTGAGACCCACGGTCTTGCTCCTGGTTATGGCGTCAGGGCCGGTAAACCGGCCACAGACACCGTTTGCACCACAGCGAACCACAAACAAAAATCTGTCCGGGAATTCGCCATCTGCGTAGGACGGTGGGATGTGCACTGTCGCCAGCCCACACCTTCACCACTTAAACAACGACGCCATCAACACCGTGAGGTGTTCACACTGACTGCGCAATCATTCCTACGGTCTTTGACAGCTCACTGGAGAATGGCTCCCACCAAAGGTTTTGGCGGAATACCTCTCTACAGCGGCCCAAAGAGGATTGGATGACAAGCCTGCACGGGCAGCTGGTGACGCTGTTCTAGCGCGTCTGACCTGCTACGCCCCCCTGCTACAACCCGCTGGCAAATGCCAGCACAGTGCAAACCCGCCATCCTGATAAGTCTTTTCGTTTCCTTGAAAAACTATGCCATCACACTCGACTGGTCCACGCGAATGCCGCGGCCCATGGTCGAGGAGATTGAAATTTTCTTGAGGTAAATGCCCTTTGACGAGGCCGGCTTGGCCTTGTTGAGCGCTTCGATCAAGGCTTTCATGTTGGTCTGCAACTGCTCGACCGTGAAGCTCGCGCGGCCCAGCGTGCATTGCACGATGCCGTTCTTGTCGGTGCGGTACTGCACCTGACCCGCCTTGGCGTTTTTGACTGCCTCAGCCGGGTTGGCCGATACCGTACCGACTTTGGGATTCGGCATCAAGCCGCGCGGACCCAGGATCTGGCCCAGTGTGCCGACAATCCGCATCGTGTCCGGCGTTGCGATCACAATGTCAAAGTCCATTTGGCCAGCCTTGATTTTCTCCGCCAAGTCTTCGAGACCAACGATGTCGGCGCCGGCGGCGCGCGCTTGTTCGGCCTTCTCGCCTTGCGCAAACACGGCCACGCGCACGGTTTTGCCCGTACCTGAAGGCAACACGACCGAGCCACGCACGGTCTGGTCGGACTTCTTCGCGTCGACGCCCAGCATCACGGCCACATCGATGGATTCATTGAATTTGGCAGTGGCCATTTCCTTAGCCAGGGCCAGCGCATCGGACACCGCATAAAACTTGGCGTGGTCGACTTTGCCCTCAAGAGCTTTTTGACGTTTGGTCAGCGTTGTCATGTTCAGACTCCTTCCACCGTGATGCCCATGCTGCGGGCGCTGCCGGCGATGGTGCGCACGGCCGCATCGAGGTCAGCCGCCGTCAGATCGGGCATCTTGGTTTTTGCAATTTCTTCCGCTTGCGCGCGCGTGATCTTGCCGACTTTGTCAGAATGCGGCGTCTTCGACCCTTTTTCGATTTTTGCAGCCTTCTTCAACAGAATCGACGCGGGCGGCGTCTTCATGATGAAGGTGAAGCTCTTGTCCGCAAATGCGGTGATCACCACCGGAATCGGCAGGCCCGGCTCAATCTTCTGCGTGGCGGCATTGAACGCCTTGCAAAATTCCATGATGTTGAGACCGCGCTGGCCAAGTGCCGGGCCAATCGGGGGGGACGGATTGGCTTTACCGGCTGGCACCTGCAGCTTGATAAAGCCGACGATTTTCTTCGCCATTGACTACTCCTGCTTTGAAGTTGAGTGGTAGCGCCGCAGTCGCTGCGGCTCCTCTGTTCCGTCACGGCCGGAATCGGGCCGGGAGAACAGCAATGCCGGGGTTCTCCGTCCCTAATGAAATAATGCGTGCGTTACACCGTTACTGCTTTTCCACCTGCGCAAAATCGAGTTCCACCGGGGTCGCGCGGCCAAAAATCGTAACCGTGACCTTGAGCTTGTTTTTCTCGTAATTGACTTCTTCGACGTTGCCGTTGAAATCGGTGAACGGG